>CAVHCL010000064.1:0-11761 GCA_963634425.1 Bacteroidaceae bacterium | reverse complement strand
GCGTCTGTAAACGCTGACACAAAAACAGTGTCAATAAGTATGGTTAACGATTTTGAAGTAACTGGTATCGGTTACAAGTTCCAACTTCCCGAAGGTGTTACCCTTGGAACAGTATACGATGAGGACGAAGAGGAAGACATTCCAGCAATACTCAAGAATGCAGATCGCTGCAAGACAAAGCACATTGTAAGTTGCCTTCCTTGCAAGGAAGATGGTGCCGTTATCACTGGCGCATATTCTGTTAATGTCTATGGAACAAACTTCAAGGGCACTTCAGGAGAAGTCTTGACGATGAACCTTGTGGGTGAAATGAAGGGCTCAGTTAAGTTCTATGCAGTCGCATTTACAAATGCTGAGGCTAAGAGTTTCAAACAGGCCGATTTCGTACTTGAGCTCTCTGGTGATGGTATCAACGGAGTAGAGGCAGACGGTGCAGAGAACGCTCCCGTCTACAACCTCGCAGGCCAGAAGGTTAGCAAGGCTGTGAAGGGTGTTTACATCCAGGGCGGAAAGAAGTACATGGTTAAGTAACCTACTCTTCCACACAGAAATACACGAGGTCTTGCCAACCAGCAAGACCTCGTGCAGTTTTTAACGCTAACCTCTACACGCATGATAGCAAGAAGTTTTTTTAGACAGGCGGCAACAGTGTCCCTGTTATTGTCATTCGCATATTCCTCAAACGCTGCCGACATAGTTTCCACCGTTGTACAGCAGGGGAAAGTCACCACAGGCATAGGTAACAAAGACGTGGCTCTTCTGCGAAGCGTCATCACCGTTGACGGAGACGGAGAGACGACATTCCAAGGAGTAAGCGGCAGGATAGTGGCATCCGACCTCAAGGATGTGACAGCCGTCTATGCTTATTTCGCATCCAACGAACAGGAGCTTTTCGTGGACAAAAGAAACGAAATGCCTTGGAGAAAGTCCAACGCCGCATTCTACGCCAAAGGGAAAGTGAACAAAGACGGCTCGTACACCATCAAGGGAATGCGGCTCATGGGCAAAGGCACACATTACTTGTGGATAGCGGTAGACATAAGCCGTAACGCCAAGGAAGGAAACACGGTGGACGCAACTATAGAGAACTATTCCATAGACGGGAACACCGTGAGCGAGCACAACGGAAATCCCGAATATGCGGCAACCATCTTTCTCACCGAAAGTGCGGCACTGATGCCCATGGACTTGGGAAGTCTCTATTACCGCATACCGGCTATCACCACCAGTGCCGACGGCAAACGGTTGGTGATTCTCTCTGACGACAGGAAAGACCACAATCTGGATCTTCCCGACCACTGCTACGTGGTGGCACAGTATTCCGAGGACAAAGGCAGGACGTGGAGCGAACCGATCATGGTGGCAGGCACAGCTGATACTGGAGGCGACTACGGACACGGCGACGCTTCTCTTATCACGGACAGACGGACAGGGAACATCGTAGGCATAATGACAAGTTCCAAATACGGCACAGGATATTTCGCATCCACTCCGGAAAAACCGCAGACGTGGAAGACCATCGTCAGCAAGGACGGAGGCAGGACATGGAGCAAACCCATAGACCACACGAAGAGCCTGTATGGAGCCGGCAGTCCACATCCCAACTGGCTCGGTGGATTTTCCGGTTCGGGAGCAGGTCTACAGAGGAGGGACGGTACGTTGGTATCTCCTTTTGTTAACAGGGAGTCCGCCGACGGTTCTGGGAACGGTGTGACCCAAAACTGCTACCTCTTCATGAGCAAGGACGGAGGAGAGACATGGTATGTAAGCGGTAAAAGCGCCAACGCCCCGTCTGACGAGCCCAAGGTGCTTGAGCGCAACAACGGCGACCTCGCCGTCAGCATACGTGCGCTGGGATACAACTATTTCAATGTGACTTCCGATGACGGCAACACATGGAAACATCCATTCAAGACACGCTTCACCACAGGCATCAGCGGCAACGGTTGCGACGGCGAGTATATGTATTGGTGTTCCACCCTTGACGGCAATCCATGGAATGTGGTGTTCCAAACGATACCCAACGCCCCCAACCGTCAAAACCTGTGTATAGCCCTTAGCGAAGACGAAGGAGAGACATTCTCCACTCCGAAGACTATATGCCCGAGAGGCGCAGCCTACAGTGCCGCCACGGTATTGCCGGACGGTACTTTAGGTGTCTATTACGAGGAAAACGGAGTGTACGGATGCTTCACCATGCGCTTCGTGCGCTTCAGCCTCGACTGGGCAAGCGACGGCAAGTTTGCGTTCAACAAGAAATGTCCTTTCCACCCGATAGGCAAGCCGTCCGGCAAAACGCCAAAATAGCATTTGGGTTTCCGTATACGGCTTATGACGTTTTCTCTGTTTTAACTTTATTGCCTCTACCGCGTCCTCTGCTGCCTCTACGTGGCGTTTTGGCTTTTTCCTCGACCACGGCAGTTACCTCCGCTACTTTCTCTACGGCAGGTTCTGTGTTGGCGGCAGAGGACTCTTCTTGTGGCACTACAGTTTCCTGGACAGGTTGTGCGGCGGCAATCTTTGCCTCCTCCGCCTTGGCACGAGCGGCTCTCTCTTTATCGTTCCTGCGTTGTTGCTCGCGGCGTTCAAGCTCCGCCTTACGTTCGGCTTCGCGCTGAGCCTGCTCTTGTTTCTGTTGCTCCTTACGTTGTTGTTCTTTCCGCTGCTGCTCCATCCTGTCGCTGCGGCGTTCGTGCCTGTCGCCCGCACGGAAGCCATCCATCCACAATTGGAGTTGTGTCTCCAACACAGCGGCTTCACGTTTTTCCACGTCTTGCATCCAGGCTCTCCCTGCCGCCAATTGCAGGAAATAATACTGACGCGAGTACACGTCCAGTATCTTCAAGTCGTCCATGGTGAGAACCATGGGGCGCAACGGTTCGTAGACCTCATGCCATGTTTTGTCGTCAACCTTGTTGTAGCGTTGCAAGTCGTCACACATCCCCAACGACCTAATTCCAACGGAAGTGTCGTTGGTAAGAAGAAGAACCTTTTTGCCCTCTGCGAAAAACTCTACTGTACGACGGATGATGGCAGGATCCGCAAACGAGCTATGATGGCTCTCGCTGCCTATTCCCTCTATACGGAGTCTGTTTTCTTTCTGCTGAGCAAGCATCAGACGTTTGGCAAGACGTGCCGCCACATTCCTGCAGAGCACCTCGTCGCTCCAGTCGGCTTCCTTGTAGTTTATCGGTTCAAGTACAGAGGCGAAGCGGTCTATCTCTTCGTAGCTTTCACTCATTATCATGAACTTGCCTCCGATGCGTTTCATCATCTTGCTTATGGACTCCAGCTGCCGTTCAAACTGAAGACGCGCGTTCACCTTCGGATCGCTGTGACTGCTGGTATGTCCCACCTGAAGTTCCAACCAAATGTTGGTGTCGGACAACACAATGTCGTAGTCGAGCACCTGGCGCAAGATACGCTCAAGTACGGAACACCGCTGCACGGCTTCTTCGTAACTGAGCTGCTGTAATTGCTGGTCGTTGAGTACAGGAATACGCGCGCCGTTGTTTGCCAAATCACAGAAATCGTGCACCACAATGTCCGAAGCAATGGGTTTTGGTTTTGCCGGCACACTGTTCCGTCTCTGCTCTTGTGCGGGACGCTTGACGTTCTGTGCGTTGTCTGTTTCGGGGTGTGTCTGTCCGCTGACTTCCGGGGCTGTTCTCTCCTCCTCCGCTTTCACGTCCACAGCAATGCCTGCGTCCGCAGCTTTAGTCTCAACTTCTGGCATCTTCTCGTCGGAAGCTACTCGCTTGACATCGCCAGTCCTCGTACGTGAAGTTTTTGCACGTGGCTTCTTTCCTGTATTCTGGGCTTTGTCGTCCCTTTCCGCACTTACTTCCTCTTGTTTGTCTTCTGTTTTTATAACACTCGTTTTGCTTTCTGCCTTCCTGCGAGAGCGCACAACCTTTTTCTTGGGTGCAGCTTCCATCACATTCTGTGGCTTCTCCGCATCAGTTTTCTTATCCACTATGTATATTGTTTAGATGGGTATGTTAATATTATTTGACTCTGCAAAGGTACGCAAAAAAAAGTCATTTTCCCTGTATTCGGGCTTATTTTTGTACTGGGAGCACGCTCCTTTTAAGATAAATTGTATACTTTTGCACAAACATACCGGATATAAAAATTCTTAGTAATACGTATATAAATGAGAAATCTTACTTGTAATGAAATAGAGACATTGCGGAATCAGGGATGCAGTGCCGAAGATTGGGCAAAAATACTTGTGGCGGACGGTTTCACGCCTTCACATATAAGTAACGTGACGTTTTTCGGAGAGATACGTTTGGGTGTATATACGGAAGAGGTGAAGGTGTGTGAAGACTTCACACGCCACGCCGGCATCTACAACACCACGCTCCGCAACGTCTGCATTGGCGACAATTGTCTGATAGTCAATGTTGGGTTGATAAACACCTCTGCCAATGCCAATTTCGGCGAAGGCAATGTCGTGTCCGTACTTAACGAGATTGGAGACGGCAACGTGATGATATTCGACGGACTCAACTCCCAACTTGCCGCCATGATGATAGAGTACGAGCAGGACCGGGAGTTCTCGGACGCAATCCGTTCAATGGTGAAGAATGAAATAGCCGCACACCATTCGCATCTCACCACCATAGGCGACAACGTACGCATCACCAATACCACAGAAATAACAAACTGCCGGATAAGCAAAGGGTGTAAGATAGACGGAGCCTTGCGCATCAAAGACTGTACCCTGAAGAGCATTCCAGGTGCCGTGGTGGAAATAGGCGCGGGGGTGATATGCGAGAATTCTGTGATATACGACGGCTCAGCCATTGTCAACAACGTGAAATTGGAAAACTGCTTTGTGGGTGAAGCGTGCAAGATTTCCGACGGTTTTACGGCGGAAAGCAGTCTTTTCTTCGCCAACTGCTATATGTCCAACGGAGAAGCCTGCGCAGCCTTCTGCGGGCCGTTCTCCGCCAGCCACCACAAGAGTTCGCTGCTTATAGGCGGAATGTTTTCGTTCTACAATGCCGGCTCAGCCACCAACTTCTCCAACCACGCCTACAAGATGGGGCCTCTGCACTGGGGAATACTGGAGAGGGGCACCAAGACGGCGAGCGGCAGCTATATTCTCATGCCTGCCCACATAGGTACGTTCAGTGTGTGTTTCGGCAAACTGATGCACCATCCGGACACACACAAGCTGCCGTTTTCGTACCTCATAGCGTACGGAGACGACATGTATCTGATACCCGGACGAAACCTCACTACTGTAGGTCTGTACCGTGACATCCGCAAATGGCCCAAGAGAGACCGTAGAGTTGCCGACGGCAAAAACTCAGTGGTCAACTTCGACTGGCTTTCCCCTTACTCGGTGGGAGGCATAATGGTGGCAAAGAGGACGTTGGAGAGCCTGCGTGAGGTGAGCGGCGATGTGGCGACATACAACTTCCACGACTATGTGATAAAAAACTCTTCGCTGAAGAAAGGCATCAAATATTACGACATAGCCCTCCGCATCTATATGGGAGCTGTGATGAAAAGACACCGGTTGGAGCGTCCGCGCTCGCAGACAGGCACAGGCAAATGGAGCGACCTCAGCGGACTGCTCATACCTCTGAGCGAGGAACAGCGCATACTGGACGACATCAAACAGGGAAGACTGACCACCGTCAGCGACATAAGGGAGGAGTTCATAAAGGCAAACGCCAACTATTCCGAATACCGATGGGCGTGGAGCTACCGTCTCATACGCGAGTACTACGGTATAGAGGGCGACATCACGGAAGCGGATGCCGCACGGGTGCAGGAAGACTACATCACCGCCCGGCGCGCATGGATAGCAGAGATACGCAAGGATGCGCAGAAAGAGTTCGAGTTGGGGGACGTGGATGAAAGCGTACTTGACAGTTTCATTGAGACTCTCGACCACGAGGTGGAGTATGAACGCCTGATGAAGTACGAGATGTAGGAATAATGACCGTTTTTTTGTGTGTAATAAGTTTTTTTTGTAACTTTACGCCCCGAAACGATTTGTTTTATGGTATGATAGACAGCGAAACTTGGCGAATGCTTCTTTGGGGAATGTCGGCATTGGCGGCGGTTGTGTTTGTATGCCTCTACTTTGTGACGGCGGGCTATGGCCAGTTCCGCACCAACCAGTGGGGATGGAGCATAAACAACAAACTGGCGTGGGTGCTGATGGAGGCACCTGCCTTTTTGGCGATGCTGACAGTGTGGGTGGTTGCCGGATGTCCTTGCTCCGCTCCACAGTCCGTACTGTTTTCCCTCTTCATGCTCCACTATTTCCAACGGAGCTTTGTTTTCCCTTTTCTGATGAACGGCAAAAGCAAGATGCCTGTGTCCATAATGCTGATGGGTGTCGCCTTCAACATCATCAACGGCGTTATACAGGGCGGAGGGTTATATTGGTTTCCACAGCCCGAATATGCCGAAGGGTGGCACTATTTACTGAGATGGAACGCCGTGTCGGGTATCATATTGTTCTTTGCCGGCATGGCCGTCAACTGGCACTCCGACCATGTCATACGTCATCTGCGCAAACCCGGAGACACACGGCACTATCTGCCAGACAAGGGTATGTACCGCTACGTCACCAGCGGAAATTACTTCGGAGAGATATTGGAGTGGACAGGCTTCGCCATCTTTGCCGCCTCACCGGCCGCATGGGTGTTCGTGTGGTGGACAGCTGCCAACCTTATCCCGCGGGCCAATTCCATTCACAAGAGATACAGAAAGGAATTCGGAGAGGCAGTAGGGAAACGTAAGAGAATAATCCCTTATGCATATTGATATACTCTTTCGCAGTCCCCAGCTGCAAAAACAGAAACAACTCCTTTACAAAAAAACAACCGAACATCAAGACACAGAACTATGGCAAACAAGATATTCGAGGAAGCTCACATCGGTCCTCTTACACTACGCAACCGCACCATACGCAGTGCGGCGTTTGAAAGTATGTGCCCAGGGCACAAGCCAAGCAAACAACTTTACGACTACCATACCAGTGTGGCACGCGGCGGTGTGGGAATGACCACCGTGGCGTATGCGGCGGTCACAGACAGCGGACTAAGCTTTGACCGTCAGTTGGTGATGTGCAAAGACATCGTACCGGGTCTGCGCAAACTCACCAACGGCATTCACTCAGAGGGTGCTGCCGCCGGCATCCAACTCGGGCACTGTGGAAACATGAGCCACAAGGAAATATGCGGTTGCATACCTGTGGGAGCAAGTACAGGCTTCAACCTCTACAGCCCGACAATAGTACGCGGACTGAGGAAAGACGAACTGACGCCATTGGCCAAGAAATTCGGCGATGCTGTACGCTTGGCGCGCGAGGCAGGGTTCGACAGTGTGGAGATACATTGCGGACACGGCTACCTGATAGACCAGTTCCTCAATCCTTTTTTCAATCATCGCCGCGACGAGTACGGAGGGACATTGGAGAACCGTATGCGTTTCATGACCGAATGTGTGTCCGAAGCGGTAAAAGCCGCCGGCTGCGACATGGCGGTGATATGCAAGA
This sequence comes from Bacteroidaceae bacterium, assembly GCA_963634425.1. Classification (GTDB taxonomy): domain Bacteria; phylum Bacteroidota; class Bacteroidia; order Bacteroidales; family Bacteroidaceae; genus Physcousia. The sequence goes on along the minus strand of CAVHCL010000064.1, from coordinate 4,233 downwards.
TGAATATGCGTGACGGTCTGAAAAAAGGAGTGTCGTTAGAGGAACACAGCATACCTGTGGCACGCCGTCTTCAAGAGTTGGGCGTACATGCTCTCGTACTCAGCGGCGGATTAGTTAGCGCAACGCCGATGTATGTGATGAGGGGCGAAATGCCTCTCCGCACCATGACTCACTATATGGACAAAGCTTGGCTGAAATACGGAGTGAGGACATGCGGCAGGATGATGGTGCCGACGGTGCGGTACGAGGAAGCGTTCTTCTTGGAGGACGCACTGAAGTTCCGCGAGGCAATGCCTGACATGAAATTCATTTATGTGGGAGGCCTTGTGGCAGGCGACAAGATTAACGAGGTGCTGGGTCACGGTTTTGAGGCTGTGCAGATGGCACGCAGCCTAATCAACGAACCCGACTTCGTGAACCGTCTGCACGAAGACCCGCACCATAGATGCGGATGCAGGCACAGCAATTACTGCATAGGGCGTATGTACAGCATAGACATGGCATGCCACCAGCATCTGACAGAGCCGTTGCCACCAGATTTGCAAAAGGAAATAGACAGAATAGAAAAGGAACAGAGTACACAATGAAGACAGCTATCATAACAGGTGCCGACGGCGGTATGGGTTACGAGGAGACCAAGGCGGTGGCGGCAAAAGGCTACCATACCGTCATGGCTTGTTACTGCCCCAAAATGGCAGAGGAGAAACGTCTCCGACTGATTGAAGAGACTGGCAACCAGGAAATAGAAATAATTGGTATAGATCTTGCCAACCTTGCGTCCGTGAAAGCGTTTGCCGATGAGATAAAACGGCGTTTCACCCACATAGACTTGCTTATGAACAACGCCGGGACTATGGAGACTGGCAGACACATCACTGTGGACGGACTGGAGCGCACTGTCAGTGTCAACTATGTAGGTCCATATCTCCTTACACGACTTCTCCTCCCCATAATGGGGCAAGGGTCAAGAATAGTAAATATGGCCTCATGCGTTTACCTGTTGGGCAAACTGCAGTTTCCGTATTTCTTCAAGGCAGGACGGAAAGGCTGTTTCTGGAGAATACCAGTGTACAGCAACACCAAGTTGGCCATCACCCTGTTTACCCTTGACCTCGCACGTCGCGTGAAAGTACAAGGAATAACGGTCAACGCTTCCGACCCTGGCGTGGTGAATACTGAGATAATACGTATGCAGATGTTCTTCGACCCTCTCACTGACTTGTTCTTCCGTCCGTTTATCCGCACGCCGCGTCAGGGAGCTGACACCGCCATACGTCTGTTGCTCGACGGTGACAAAGAAGGACAGACAGGCACATTCTGCCGAAGCAACAGAGTAGTGAATATCGGGGACAAATACATACATCACCGACAGATGGAGACTCTCTGGAACGAGACGGAGAAGATAGTGAAACCTTTTATGGATTAAGGGGAGAGCCTCTACAAAAAACACAACATGAAGATAAGAAACATTCTTGCGCACTTGGCACTGCTGGCATACGCAGCCGGCATCTCAGCCAACGACGAAGTGGCTGTAAACCTCAATGGCAGCGACTGGCAACTCTCATATTGGGAACAACCGGCGATAGCCGTCACCTCGCCGGATGCCATGAAGCGCATGAAGGTGAATACCATTCCTGCCACAGTGCCCGGGAATGTGGAGATAGACCTCTACAGAGCAGGACTTGTCAAAGACCCAATGGTGGGCAATGGGACTGACGAGCTACGCCAATGGGAAGGAACACAATGGTGCTATGCCAAGACGTTCTCCGCTCCGAAGATTGAAAGCGACAACCGTTACGAGCTGCACTTCGGAGGCGTAGACTGTTTTGCCGACATCTGGCTCAACGGCAAGCATGTGGGTTCTACCAAAAATATGCTCATAGAACATGGATTCGACGTTACCGACTACATCAGACAAGATGCCGACAACACATTGCAGGTGATTACACGGTCAACAGTGATAGAAGGCCAAAAACATCTCATAGGCCAATATGCCATGGGGCAGTTTGCCTGCGACGAAAGCGTTTGGACACGCAAAGCACCCCATATGTACGGATGGGATATAATGCCACGCCTCGTAAGCGCAGGGTTGTGGAAGGATGTTGAACTGCGAATAATAAAACCGGCACGCATACGAGACGTGAACTACGTGACAATAAATGTAGACCCATCTGGGCCGCGTGCGTGGATGCACGCTGACGTACAGGTGACGTTGCCGTTCAGCAAACTTGAAAAGGCCAACGTGAAAGTCACACTAACCCGGAAAGGCAATGTGGTGTACAAAGCGCAGACACGTATGTGGAGCCCAACGTTCAGGTTTGGCATATATCTCGACAATGTGGACTTGTGGTGGCCGCGCGGATATGGCGAGCCAGCTCTCTATGACGCTTGTGTGCAGATTATTGACGAGGACGGCACAGTGCTTGACACAGACCACCGCAAAGTAGGCTTCCGCACCGTAAGCCTCAATATGGATCCGGTGAACAACCTGCCAGAGAAACGCGGTGACTTCTCGTTCTACGTCAACGGCGAACGCATATTCATACACGGTACCAACTGGGTGCCTGTGGACGGACTGCACAGCCGTGACACGCAACACTACAAGAAGATGATAGACATGGCCACCGACCTCAACTGCAACATGATCCGTTGCTGGGGCGGCAACGTGTATGAAGACGACAGCCTGTTCAACCTATGCGACGAGAACGGCATACTCGTATGGCAGGACTTCGCCATGGCATGTTCGTTCTATCCACAGAGCTCCGAATGGACACGTCAACTTGAGGAAGAAGTGAAACAGGTGGTATTACGGTTGCGCAACCACCCTTGTCTCGCCCTGTGGGCAGGGAACAACGAAGACGATGGCGTGTTCCGCCAGCTCCAACAGTTCGGATGGAATCCAAACAACGACGCTGTCTCCCGCAAGGTGATACCGCAGGTGCTATACGAGTTTGACATCACACGCCCATACATACCCAGTTCGCCGTATTATACCGAAGAGGTTGTGAAACGCGGAGCCAGTGACGACGTACTGCCCGAGAACCATATATGGGGACCGCGCGGGTATTACAAGGACGCTTTCTACAAAAACCAGAAATGCACGTTCGTAAGCGAACAGGGATACCATGGTTGCCCCAACGTGGAAAGCATCAAGAAGATGATGGACAAAGACTGCGTCTATCCGTGGACGAAAGACCACAACTGGAACGACCAGTGGCTCACGAAATCCGTACGGCGCTACAGGACACTCGGGCAGACCAACGACCGTAACAACCTTATGATAAATCAGGTGAGGTTCATGTTCGGCGACGTGCCTTCCAAACTGGAGGACTTCGTTTTCGCCTCACAGTCGGTACAGGCAGAAGCCATGAAGTTCTTCGTAGAGATGTACCGTGGACAGAAATGGGATCGCACTGGCATTTTATGGTGGAATCTGCGCGACGGATGGCCTGTTATTAGCGACGCTATAGTGGACTACTACTACTCGAAGAAATTGGCGTACGACTTCATACGCAACGTGCAGACCGACGTATGCGTGCTCATAAACGACAATGACGACGGACAAGGGCATCCGCTGATGGTGACCAACGACACACGCAAAGCCCACAAAGGCACGGTGAAGATAACTGACGTTGGAAGCGGACATGAGATATACAGCGGCGACTTTGATGTAGAAAGCAACGGCATAACACGCATCGCTACGTTGCCGGAGATGGACGGACAAGGCATTGCGCTCATAACCTATACTGTAGACGAGGGGGAGACGCAGTACAACCACTACCTCTACGGCAAAGCTCCATACAAGCTTGACGACTATAAGAGTTGGCTACGGAAAACAAAGCTTTTCAATGTCGACAAACACTGATTCATTGTCTATAATATACTCAATGTATATAAAGTGGGTTAAAGCAAACTGCGATTTATGAATATACCTGAAAAAACACATAAATTCTTTTGCCGCTTTACCTAATATGCGTATATTTGCACCCCGAAGTCAAATGATGCTACAAAACGGATGGAAGCAAAGGATTCATTAGTAAAGATTGTCAATGCACTTATTGAAATAGGAATGCCTGTGACAAGGCAGTTGTTGATTGATTTCCTCATTGGCAAGGAGTCGAGAGACATTCAGGAATTGAGGCTTGACGAAAAGGGAAATTACGGCATTGGAGAGATGCACGACGAGGAGTTTTGGACCAACATCATAGATGCCGCATACGAACGAGGTTACCT
>CAVHCL010000063.1:0-3756 GCA_963634425.1 Bacteroidaceae bacterium | reverse complement strand
CACCAGCAGATACTCGCCGACTTGCACTACACAGACTACGACATCGCAGAAGACGAGAAACTGTGGATGAAAGGCGTAGAATACATAAAGGGATTTGCACTTACGGACACAGAGACCGAGCTCAACAAGGCTCTTGCTGAAGGCAAGAAGATACTGGCGGAAGGCGCACAGGGCACCATGTTGGACATAGACCACGGCACATACCCGTTTGTGAGCAGCAGCAACACAGTCAGCGGCGGCGTATGCACCGGACTGGGCGTGCCTCCACAGAGTATCTCGGATGTGTTCGGCATCTTCAAGGCCTACAGCACCAGGGTGGGAGCCGGTCCGTTCCCCGTAGAACTGTTCGACGAGACAGGAAACAAGATTCGGGAAATAGGACACGAATACGGGGCTGTGACAGGACGCGACAGACGTTGCGGATGGCTCGACCTCGTAGCCCTCAAATACGCCATCATGGTAAACGGCGTTACGCAGCTTTTCATGATGAAGGGAGACGTGTTGGACACATTCAAGACAATACGCGTCTGCACAGCATACGAGAAAGACGGCATACAGACTACCGATATGCCGTACGACACAGACGGATGGAAGCCTGTTTACGTGGATATGCCGGGATGGCAGACCGACCTCACAGGCATGACATCGGAGTCCCAGTTTCCGCCGGAATTCGCCGCATACATATCATATATAGAGCGCGAGACCGGCACTCCTGTCTCCGTAGTGAGCGTGGGGCCGGACAGAGCCCAGACTATCGAGAGATAAGAGTCGAAGGATCTGCACCAAGCGACAAAGCTGACCGGGCATCTTGCTTGGCCAGCTTTTTCCGTTTAATCTCCACGTACAGATTGTGACGCGATATGTAGCAGTCGGCATTCTTGGGTTCCAGCTCCACAGCTTTCGTGAAATCCGCCAAAGCGTCCTCGTACTGCTTGCGCTTCTGCCTCATGCCGCCACGTATCAAAAACACATCAGCACTATTGGGGAAAAGGTGTACAAGCATATCCATCTGCTCCATGGCCTCGCGCGGACGGCCATCCTTACTGTTCAGGAGTGCCAACCCCATGCGTGCAGTCTTGTCCATGGGGGTCAACTCAATGAGATGTTCGTAGTCGGCACGCGCCTCCCTGTACCGTCTGTCTCCCACATACAAATGGGCGCGTATCAGCAAAGCCTCTGTGTTGTCTGGATTTAGGTCAAGCACGTCGGTGCAGTCTACCAAAGCCTTCTTCTCATCCCCCCTGCGGACGTAGAGCGAGATACGGTTGAGCAGCAAGTCCTGAGCCGTCAGCAACTCGTCTTCCGAAACCATTTCGCCCAAAGACTCCAATCCGCAGCCGTACCAGTTGAGCGCAGACTCCGAGTCTCCCATACTCTCGCACACCTCGCCCAACAGCTTGTGCAGAACGGCACTCGCCTTTGCGTTAGGGCTTTTCTTCAGAGCCTGTTTCAGCAAGTCTTCAGCCTTGGACAGGCTGTCCGCCTTGATGCACCCTATGGCGCTTTCAGCCAATTCCCTGTAGCCCTGTGCGACAACCTGTGGCGACACGCAAAACGACAGCAGCAACGCCAACCCTGCCCCAATCCTCATAAACGGTACAAAGTAGTTGCTTGATGTCACCATTCGTCCTCGCCTCGCTCCATGCCCACTATGCGGTCGGGACGCCGGGCAAACGGAGTCTCATCTCCGGCGTGCACCCCATAGAGGCAACGGGCAGTCTCCATCATAGCCTCGGTCTGCTCACGATACGGAACATTGGTTACGTCTATGAGTCCGCAGTTGTAGTTCTCGCCATCGAAACGTCCCATCACATCCTCGTCCATCCAGGTGAAGTATGTCATGCCCACCAAGCCCGGGTGTGAGAAACCCTGTTCCACATAATAGCGGTATGCCGCACCACGTTCTTTCTGTCCCGCCACTTGGAACAGCGACTGTCCAAGCCCACGGTCTACGGCTCCGAAATGGAACTCGCCGATGAACATCGGCAAGTGGGTCCACGCCAAGAGACGATCCATAAGCTTATGGTCGGGCTGTATGGCATAGCAGTTGAAACTCATGATGTCGAAATGACGCGCGCACACAGCCGCAAGTTTCTCGTTGATGGCATACGGGTTGGCAAACCGGTAGCCAAGGTTGAGGTGGTTGGGGTCAATGCTCTTCTGCACCCTTTTTAATAATGTCAGGTAGAGGTCGAATGTGTCGTAGACAAACTGCCGGCGTGTATCGTGTGTGTCTCCGTGCTTCCTGAGGTATTCTGTCAGGGCTGTCTTCATGGCTCTGTCTTTGCCACCCAAGAGGTTCTCGCACACACGTTGTTCGTTGCCAAGCCAAGTAGGCTCGTTGCCCACATAATAGCCTATAAGCCACTTGTTGTCCCTGTATCCCTCCATCAACGGAGCCAGCGACTTGCGGAGACGCTGCTCTATGCCGTCCTCGTAAGGGTCGCCCAACCCGAAGAGCGCTCCGTCTATGCCGGCGGGGTACATTGTGCAAGTGAAGGCTTTCTTGCCACACTTCTCCACTCTGGCGTCACTCCAATTACCGATGGTGTTCAACCCCCATTTGTCCATACGTTTTATGGTAAGTGCCAACGCAGGTTCTACATAGTCGGCGCCGAAGCGGCGTTCCAAGTTCCACAAGGAGAAGTCGGCACGCCCCGCTTCATTCCCCTTGCCAGAACGGATGAACTTCCCGGGCGGCATCTCCTCCAGCATGTCCTTTCTTTGGTACAAGTCCTTGAAGATCCCCCCGGAACCAAGCCCTATGCAGCACGCCCCCACACCGAGAAAGCGATAGCCTTCGGGATCCACTATCCACCACTTGCCGTCCGTCTCCTCTGTACGGAAGAAGCCTGTGGCCACGGTTTTATTGGCTTTGTAACCGCCATACGTGGAGTAGCCGTAAAGATCCTGTGCGGATACCATCTCCTTTTCCTCCTTGCGCCAAGCCTTGCGCAACTTTTTAAGTGACTTTATCTTGCCTTTCCAGCTGACCAGATTGCTTTGTCCAAAAGCGTCGACAGCGGGTTTGTCTCCCAGATATGCGTCACCCGGGTCTTCGCGGTAAAGCTGCACATCCCTTATCTCCACATACGCGTCGCGGAAAGGCATGTACTGGCGTATGCCTATCGAGTCCACCCCTGTCATAGGCCCCACATTGCCTCCTATATTCACCCATCCTGTCTGACGTGGCTTGTTGTACATGCTGGCAAAGTCGTGCGAACTGGCCGGTGGCTCGGCAAAGTACCGTAGAGGTATCACCAAGCGGTTCCATTGCCCTGGCACATAAGAGTGCACAAGCAGTTCGTCGTAACCGTGGTCGGTGGTGAACCCCACCAGGAAACGTTGCGTGGTAGTGACCTTGAATTCTATACCTACGTACTCATAAGGTGTCCAGTCTTTCGGCAGCCCGGCGGCAATGTCAGACAAAGCTATTTTAGCTCCGGACTTCCTGCGGGAACTGTCGAAGAACACCTTGTGCTTGGCGGCAGACAACTGTGCCGCTGTACCAGCCAACAATAAGATAAGTGCCGCTTTTCTCATTTTCGTTTTTTTTTTTGTTGTTGTGATCTCAGCCTATTCAACCACAAAGTTATGGAAAAAACAAAACAAAACCATTTTATCCTAATCAATTTGTAATCCTATGCGCAAATTTTGACCGTTTCCACCGAACGGCAGACGAATGGGTTCACCAATAAATGCCACTTTTTGCTCCGATAATTGCTGAGGCGAAACACTCCCACACCACGTATATGT
>CAVHCL010000062.1:0-5756 GCA_963634425.1 Bacteroidaceae bacterium | reverse complement strand
TCGGCGCTCTGCATTTTCAGTTTATCCATGATTTATATCGTTTGTATTTTGTTCTTTAACAGTACGAGCTGTTGGTGCAACTCAAATTTCTTCTTGGGCTGTCGCTCTTTCGCCACTTTAGCTTCGAGAGCGGCAATCTTTTGCAGCATGTTTATCTGTTTAGGGAACTCCATATCGTTTACTTTTAATTGTTAGACGGAACGGTTGTAGCAAAGGTATAACTCTTTCTTCAAACAAACGAAATAAAATAACCAAGAATGACTGATTTTTCCTGTTGTTTGGACTGATTCTAAGATAAAAACTGCCGTCAGAGTGGCACAAAAGCCAACTGAAAAGGGAACGGGCACACCAAACAAGGCAGCCAATATCTATGTTTCACACATAGACCTGCGGGAGTTGTTTTTTAATCATTATGTATATGATAAAATAACAGGAAGCCGCTTCTTCTCTTACAACAGAGCGTAACGTGCTATGAACAATGCGGCGAGCACGAGGGTGCCGGCACTCAGTTTGCGCACATTGCCAGAGAAGGTGTAAAGCATGACGTACGAGATGACACCGAGCATGATCCCGTCGGAGATGCTGTATGCCAGAGGCATGAAGATGATGGTGACGAAGCACGGTATAGCGTCGGCGTACTTCGTGAAGTCTATCTTGCCCATGTCCGTCACCATCATTACTCCTACGAGGAAGAGGGCAGATGCCGTTGCCTCGGAAGGGATGGCGAGGAAGAGAGGAGCGAAGAAGAGTGACAGGATGAAGCAGACGGCAATGACGAAGGCGGTCAGACCACTGCGTCCGCCTACGTTAACGCCAGAGGCACTCTCGACGAAGGTGGTAACGGTAGACGTACCCAGGGCAGCGCCTGCGGCAGTACCGACGGCATCTGCCATTAAGGCCTTGGAGAGGTTGCGTATCTCGCCGTTCCCGTCGACCATGCCGGCACGGCTGCTAACACCTACGAGGGTGCCGATGGTGTCGAACATGTCAACGAAGAGGAAGGTGAAGACGCACACTGCCATATCGAGCGAGAAAACGTTGCTCCATTCCATCTGCCATACTATTGGGGCGATGCTTGGCGGCATGTCGAAGAAGCCGCTGTAGTGGGTAACGCCGAGTGGTATGCCGATGACAGTCGTCACGATGATGCCGATGAGGAGTGCGCCCATTACTTTCTTCACGAGCAGGGCGGAAGTGAGGAGGATACCGAAGATGGCGAGGAGCACTGCGGGGGAGTGCAGGTTGCCGAGTGCCACGAAGGTAGCCTCGTTGCTTACAATGATGCCGACGTTCTTCAGACCGATGAATGCAATGAAGAGTCCGATGCCGGGGGCGATGGCTTTGCGCAGCGCCAGCGGCATGGCATCGATGATGACGTTACGCAGGCCGGTAAGTGTGAGGATGATGAAGATGATACCCTCGATGAATACTGCCGTCAGCGCAAACTGCCATGTGTAGCCCATGGCGAGGCACACGGTGTAAGCGAAGAAGAAGTTGGGACCCATTGCCGGAGCCAGACCGAACGGTAGTTTGGCATAGAATGCCATAACGAGGGTGGCCAGTGCGGAAGCAATGACGGTGGTTGTGAAAACGGCGCCCTTGTCCATTCCGGCAACGGAAAGAATGGACGGGTTCACGGCAAGGATGTACGCCATGGTAAGGAAGGTGGTGATACCGGCCAACACTTCTTTGCGTACGGCCATCGTGGGTGGGTCAAAGCCAAATAGTTTTGTAAGCATCTGTGTGGAAAAGATTTTTTTCAATATTTCTCTGTGCAAAGTCTCACTTCACCATAACGATACGTGTGACAATGGCCTTCTTGCCTTCCGAGTTATTTGCCACAACATGATAGACTCCGGATGCCACACGTCGTCCAGCCTTGTTGCATCCGTTCCAAGTGAACTGTCCTCCGAGAGACCTGCCGCTCCAGACCAGCTGTCCGCCGGTGGAGATAATCTTCACCTCTGAGTCGAACGCAAGCCCCCTCACCACCACCGGTCCGGAGTAGTCGCTTGCCACCGGGTTGGGGAAGCATACGACGTTGTTCTTCTCCAACGTCTCTGCGGCTTCCACGGCATCGCTCATATAACTGCACAGCCCTCCGTCCGTGGCTATCGTCACCTCGCCCGTTGATGGATTTACAGCAATGTCCTGCACGAAGTCGCTCGGCAACGGAGAGTCTTCCGAGGTGAAGTGGTGCAGAGTTTCCTGCCCGTCGGCCGAGACAAGGAACACTCCGCTCGCCTGGGTTCCTATCCACTTGCGGTTGGCGCCGTCCACGGCAACACACGTTATTGACACACCGCTGAGAAGATAGTCGGCAAGACCGCTGCCGTCGTTTCTGTTGATTTTGATCTGGGTGAAGCGGAAGTTGCTATTGAAAGCCTCCGTGGGATCGCCCATGACAAACAGCCCGAGGTCTGTGCCAACCCAAACGTTCCCGTCCAAATCTTCCGTCATGGAATAGAAATAATCCGGTGAGTATGTCGTCTCGTCTTGATTGACAATCGTTGTTATCAACTTATGCTTGTCGTCCCTGGTGTTGGAGAGTGTTCCGTTAGTGTTGAGCAAGAAAAATCCCTTATGTCCGGAACTGTTGGTCATGCAGCGGCAGTTGAGCATCACCACGCCGCTGCTGTGCATCAGGTATCTGTCGCAAAGCTGCGTCCCGGCTATCTCCTCGTAGTATAAGGCTTCCCACTTGCCGTCGGCCTTCCATATACGTATTATGGTGTCGTTCTCCGAATTGGCCATCCAGATATTGTTCTGCTGGTCGTACTGAAGAGAGGAGCAGGAGACATAGTTCAGTCTCCTTTTGCTCAGAGCCAAGATGCTCTGAAGCGGAGAGTTGTCGCAGTTCCACAACGTGTCAAACTTACAGTTGCGGTATTCTGCTATTCCATTTCGGTGGAGCGAGGCATAATGGTGAGTGTCATCTGACGGGTCTTGGAGAATGTCCGTGGTGTTTGCCAATAAGATGTTGGGGTATGTCGTAGGGTCCGGATTTGCCAGTTCTTCAAAGTTTGTCCACTTGCCGTCCTCGTACATCATGGCCGTGGGAGTGTTGCGTATACCCTCGTTGGTGTTTATGCCACCTGACACCAGCAGCCTGTCTCCCACCCATTTCAGCCGGTAGGACAAATCGTTTTTGGGACTGTTGGGTTGTATGGACGACGTTGCCACCTCGTACTTTCCGTCTTTCAACTTATACCCGCGAAGTCCGTTTTCTCCGTCGCTCACCCAATACATGCCGTTGCCGTACGACACGTCTTTCCACGTGTTTTGCTGTGCGACGGACTTCACGGGACTGCCCTTGGCCTTGCTGTACAAATACTTGCCGCTGCTCCATCTCAGTTCGTAGTTGACGGTATGCAGATATGTGAATTCTCCTCCGTATCTTGTTTCTATAGTTCCGTCGTCATCCTTCATCACCATGAAGCCTTGGGCATTGACGGCGTACAGCCGGTCTTCGAACCATGTTATTTTCCGCACATCCGATGTGTCGCGCACAAGTTCCCAGTTTTCTCTTTGGCGCACATTCTTAGACCTGTCGCACCGGTATATGCCAGTAGTTGTGGCGAGGAAGACATGAGAGTCGGACATGGTGATGGCGGATGCGCTCAGCCCCAACCGATAGGAGTCGTCGAAGGTTCCTTCTTTCATGTCTACCTCCACGAAACCGAACCCAGTGGAAAGCATTGCCTTGCTGCCGTCTATGTAGATGTCGGTGATGTCTTTTCCTATGATGGACTTGTCCTTCAAGGCGGACAAGTTGAACACGTTGTCGTTGGCGTCGAGAAGGTCTATGTTGTTGTCGGCATACACTATTATCAGCCTTTTCGCCTCAGAGCTGTAGTCTATGAGGCTTATGTCCCTGCCGGAAAGCGTATTGATGTTGTCGTACAGACGCACCTCTGAATCCACAGTGTTGTACGACATTAAGTTCCTTCCCATGAGAGAGTAGACCACGTTGCCAGCCATTACGTTCCGCGTCGCCGTGTGGTAACTTGGAAACACCTGCCATGTTCCAATCTCTCCGCCAAAAATGCGGGCTGCCATGGCGAAGAACAATATGAATAGGCTTCTTCTCATCTGCTGTGTATGTTTCTGGTTATATTCCTTTAAGATATTCCTCCATCTTGGCCATAGCCCTGCCACGGTGGCTGATGCGGTTCTTGGCATCCGGTTCCATCTGCGAGAAGCTGAGCCCACCGCCCTCTACAGGTGCAAAGACAGGGTCGTAACCGAACCCACCTCCGCCCGCTCTCCCGTCCAGTATCGTACCTTCCACGACACCTTCAAAGACGTGCGTCTCGCCGTCCATCACCAATGCAATGGCTGTACGGAAGCGGGCATTTCTCACAGTCTTGTCCTTGAGGCAGTCCAAAAGGCAGTCTATGTTGGCATCCGCATCGTGGCTTTCGCCATATCCGTGCATACTGCCGAACCGGGCTGTGTACACGCCTGGCGCACCTCCGAGAGCTTCCACTTCCAACCCCGTGTCGTCGGCAAAGCAGCTGACCCCATACTTGTCATACACATACCTTGCTTTCTGTACGGCATTGCCCTCCAACGTGTCCGATGTCTCAGGTATATCCTCGCGACATCCCAATTCCGCAAGCGCCCTCACCGTGAACCTGCCGCCCAATATCTGCCTGGCCTCTTCCAGCTTATGGGCATTGTTGGTGGCCATTACCATCTCTTTGTTCATTCCTTTACCTCTTAATCCTGTCGAAACCTTCACCGAAAACGCCCTCCACGTTTCCCATGGAGACGAACGCCTTGCCGTCAATCTGCTTGATGAGCGAGAATATGGCACGGCTCTCGTGTTTCTTGGCAAGGATGAGGAGCACCTTTCTCTGTTCCTTGCTGTAGAAACCTTCACCATAGAGAACAGTCACGCCACGGTCAAGTTCTTCGTTCACCCTCTTGGCTATTTCCTCGTACTTGTTGCTGACAATGATGAACTGGACACTTTGGCGTACACCATTGATGACATAGTCGAGAAAATTCATGGATATAATCATCGTGAGGTACCCCACCACCATTGTCTCTATGTTACGCGAAATGAAGTAGCTGCATCCAATAATAGCTATATCGAAAGACAGCATCAGACGCCCAAGCGAGATGTCCCAATACTTGTTGATGCTGCTTGCCAGAATGTCCGTTCCGCCAGTGCTGCCTCCTGAGAGGAACACCGCTGCAAGACCGAGCCCCTCCATAAGACCTCCTATCACACACGCCATAAACTTCTGGTCGCCGATAATCTTGGTCAGATGTTCTTTTCCGGAAACGTCCACCGTGGTGATGCTTTCCTGCATTATTCCTATAAGAAAGGATATGATTAGCGTCGCCGTAATGGTGCGCAGGCAGTACTTCCACCCCATCACCTTGGCGCCAATCATGAGAAGGAAGATGTTGATGACAAGGTAAGAGTAGCTGGGATGAATGCCTGTGGAATAAAACATAAGGGTGCAAATACCGTTCACACCTCCTGTGACAAGTTGGTAGGGAAGCAGAAAATACACGTATCCTACCACATAAATGATGATGCCAACGAGCATAAGGATGTAGTCTTTGCCTATCATCCATAGTTTGCTGTTAGTGATTCTGTCCGTCATGCCCTTATTGCTTTAAAGCCTTTTCCGTATACTCCCTCCACCCTCGACTGTGAGACGAAAGCTGCCGGGTCTATCTCTTTTATCATTCTAAGTATAGTCACGGATTCGCGCTTGTGCACTGTTGTGTGCAAGACC
>CAVHCL010000061.1:0-12864 GCA_963634425.1 Bacteroidaceae bacterium | reverse complement strand
GTAGGTTTAATGTCCTCGCATGTAGGCGCAAGGGTGCCTGGAGGGGACCGGACAATGGAAATGCGAGCGGTAACGTGACGAAGGACGAGGACTGGGACGACGGTGACGAGGTGATAATCCCTAAAGGAGAATAGCAGTAACCAACAGCAAAGAATGATATGGCAAGCGTTATGAAATATGGTTGTGTGGGCGGAATGCTGGTGCTTGCGTCCTTGTTGGCGGGATGCTCGGCGGACGAGGCTGAGACTGTGGAGGAGCGGACGGACTACTCCTTTGTGGTGCGTACCCGCGGGACAGGGACAACCGTTCCCGACGATGCGGTGCAATGCACACGGCTCTATGTGGTGGAACGGCTGCAGGAACACGCCGCCGACCATCTGCACTGCTCCGCCGACAGGCGTTACACGCTGACGGGCGGCACGTACGCCCTCACCGACCTCTACGGACAGTGGTACAAGTTCGCCTTCGTGTGTGTGCCGCAGTGGAACGGTGGCGGCGGCGAGGTTCTGCTGACGGAGGAGAACCCGGTGGACAAGACGTGCGACTACAATAAGCTGCTGATAGACTACAGTCCGGTGCTGACGTACCAGAAGGAGAACGTCAACATAGCCCAGACGGCAGACCTTAACGTCTACCGCAGGGTGATAGACCGGTGGATAGACCCCGATGCCACCAACACGGAGGATGTGGAGATGAGCCGCATTACCGGCGAGCTGCAGATAGACATGGGCATCCCGGCTGACCAGTTTGAGAAGAACGTGAAGGCCATCACGCTCACGCTGAAGACCCCTGTCATGAAGGTGTATGTGCGCGACGCTTCAAACGACGAGGTGACTACCGTCGCCGGCACGACGGACATGGTATACACCCTCGACTTCTCGGGCTTGGGCGGCGAGGCGTACAAGGCTGCGATGGCGACACGGCAGGTTTTCCGCCTCTGTCTGCTCCCCGGGGTGCTGAGCGGCAGCATAGCCGTGACGTTCAATGGGACGAGTGCCTCAACCACCCTGCCTATCGGCACAGCCACGGACGAGACACGTGTGGAGGTGCGCAAGAACCGCGTGACCACTGTGCTCTACAACGGTATGCAGAAGAATGAGTTTGAGGTGCGTTACGCAGGTTTCGCCACCGGCACGGATGCCACTGTGGATGTGGACGACGACGAATGGGGAGACGGCAGTAAATAAGGAGTCAAAGACATGGATATGAAGATGAGACATACGGTCAAGGCAAGTCGCGGAGCGTGCGGCTGGTTGCCGTCCGTCGCCTTTGCCGGACTTCTGTGCGTGGGGTGCGGCGAGGACACGCTTACACCGGACAAGGCGCTCCCTACCGGAAAGCAAGTGGTGGTGGACTATACCGTGGGCGAGGCGCAGACGCGCAGCGTCAGCCACGATGCCCTGCCTGCGCACGAACGCATCAAGTCGCTCGTCTACCTGCTGTATGATAACGGCGGCGAGATGGTGAAGAAGCGCGACATTCCAGGCATCAGTGACATGAAGGAGGGAGACTGGCCCATGGTGCGTTCAACGATGACGTGGGCGCAGCGTGAGGCTCTGAAGGACACACTGGTACAGGGACAGAGCTACACGGCGGTGTTCATCGCCAATGCCGACAAGTCGCTGTTCAACGGCGAGGAGGTGCTGCACCTCACGGAGACGGTGGACGGCGAGGAGGCTTACGTGGCGTTGGACGATGTGTATCTCTCGCTTCCCACGGCGACGGCATTCGGGGACAACAATATGTTCTACCTCTGCGTGAAGCAGATAGCGTCGGACGGGTACGACCGTGACAACCACTGCAACTGCCCCGTCACGTTGCAGCGCATAGTCAGCCGCACGGACTTCTTCTCCGACGACTACCCTGCATGGGACACGGACTTTACAAGGGGGGAGATAAGGGAGTTTACGGACAGTAAGGTATATGATGTGCTTGTGGATACGGACAACAAGATGCCGCTGGGAATCGAGTCGTGGCTGGATGGCTTTATAAGTAAGTTCAGCTCGTATGCGGCATTACAAGCATATTATTTGGATACAGAATTTACATCGTGGTTCAACAAATTCAAGTCTGCGGTAAAAAACTTGGATTACAGCACATACATAAAGAATATGCCAGATGAGGACAAACTGGAGGTGCAGGAACTGTTGTACAACTCCTGTTTGAATAATGCGACACTGAAAAGTCTTTGGCAACCGTGGACAGGATTGCAGGCAAAGGTAGTGTACAGCTCTCGTGCCGACCGCTTCTATGTGAGCGGCAAAACCTCCAAGGTGGGCGACGGCACAGCAACGGAGTCACTTAGTCCGTTCCTCGACATGATACAGAAAGAGACTGCCGCCACGGACGGTACAACCGTCGTGCAGAACACCTTTACCATTATCGGGTTCGGGGAGAATGCCGATGCGGCAACCGGGAGTGAACTGAACAAGATGGCGGCGGTGCGTCTCTACGGGTCTATCACGGCAACGAGTCCTGTCATGGAGATTCCGATTACGAACGATGTGCAGTCCTTTGCCACACAGGGCGGCAACGAACGTGTGCAATTAGAGTACTGCCCGATTAAGACTCTGACGTATAACACTGCCTATACGACCGGGAAAACCCATGACCTGACAGTTGACATAAAGAGCAGTATTAAGTCGGCAATGAGTGCTTCCGGTTCAGATTACGATACCTATTCAGATAACCTTGACGCTTTCTTCGCCACCGAGGATTGCAAGGACAAATACGGTGAAAGTCTGGAGAAGTTTGTCCTCCAGATTACCTTGCCCGATTTGTCCAATGCGTCTGCTTTGAGGGTGACCTCCGAGTGGAGCGTGAAGGAATAAACAAAAGGAGAACCAGTATGATGGGAAACAAATATATGCGGTTTGTCGGCGGACTGTTTTGTCTGACGGCTCTCAGCGGATGCAGCCAAGTGGACGGCATGGGTGATGAGGCTGACGGCGGCAACACATGGGCGATGCCTGTGTCGTTCGTCGTGCAGTCGTCCGGCTCGTCGTCGGCATCGTCTGGCAGTTCGTGGGACAATGGTGAGAATCCGCCCTACGCCAATGTGCGCAAACTGTACACCGACCGCATACAGCTGAACGTCTACAAGCGGACAAAAGGCGGCAGTTATGCTGATGACGCGGAAGGCTTCACCTTCGACAAGAAGGTGGTGCTCACCTGCGCAATACCAGGCGGAGCGTATCTCTATCCCCACTACCGTTACGCCTACGCCACAGGTGTCGTCAATATGGACAAGGACTATGAGTACCGTGTCACAGCCATCGGCTATGCCGAGCAGAAGAACGAGAGGACATTGTTCAGCTTCACGGAGAGCGGATCGTTCACAGATGCGGAGGTCAGTCTGACCAACACCACGCAA
The DNA here is from genome assembly GCA_963634425.1 of Bacteroidaceae bacterium. Lineage (GTDB taxonomy): Bacteria > Bacteroidota > Bacteroidia > Bacteroidales > Bacteroidaceae > Physcousia. The sequence goes on along the minus strand of CAVHCL010000061.1, from coordinate 9,491 downwards.
TACACCACGCCCGAACTGTTCTTCGGCACACCGCGCTACGGTGCCGACATGACGGACAAGGAGGCGGGCACCGTGGTGTTCTCATATGAGTCGGGCGCCATCAACGCCTTGGGCGGATGGCTCTACCGCTGTGTGGCGGGCATGGAACTGACGCTGATGAAAGTGCCGCCCGAGGTGAAGGCACTGGCGTTGCTTACCAATGCGGTGAACACCAAGTGCAAGTCCACCTGTTATGCCGACTTCCTGACTCCCGACGGCAAGCAGGACGTGGCGGAAGAGGAGGAGTCCACCAAGTTCGTGCTGGACACATGGGAGCGTCCGGACGACTGGACAACGGTGTACGGCGTGGAAAATGAGACGGACTCCATAGACGTGGTGATGAGCGAGTCCAACCTGCTGCCGGTGACATCCACCCTGTACGTGCGTATAACCATAGATAAGGAAGGGGAGGCGGACGACGAGGTTATGGTGGTGCCACTGCGCATGAAGAAGAGGACGGACAGCAACGGCGATGTCATCACCCCGGATGCCGTCAACACCGACGATCAACTGGCGGAAGGCACGCTCGTGTTCGAGCGCAACCACTACTATCAGGTGGCAGGGGAGTATGAGAAACTCATCACCAAGAAAGTGCCGCTCGTCATCCTCATCAACCCCAACTGGGACGGCGACATAGACCTGACACCAGGCGGCAAGTGACCTCTTATAGCCCTTTGGCGGCTTTGAGCATCTCCTCCTTGTCTTTGTACATCTCGTACAGGCGTTTGCCGTTCTTGTCGCTCTGCTCCTTGGTGAAGGCGTTGTTCCACAGACGCATCCCTCCCACGCTCAGACTGCGGAATCCTGCGTCGTACCAGCCCACCTTCAGTCCCAATGTCCATGCCCGTGCGCAAAGCTCGTAGTCGTCGAACTGGAATGGGGCGAAGCTGTAGTCAATGTGGCGGAGGCTCTGTGCGAACAGGTCTTTGCATATCCACATAGGTGCTCTGTTCACCGCCGTCACGAAGCAGAAGTCTCCCTTCTCTTGGTGTTCCCCTCCGTGAGCCCATCGCCTGTCGTCCTCGAAACGGATGCTCATGCCGTCCTTGCCACCGAGGATTACCATGTCCGGGTGTTGTGCGAAGAGTGCCACCGCGCGTTCCATCCATGCGGTGCCGTCGAAGTCGTCGTCGTCTTGCAGCAAGGCTATGTATTTGCCGTTGGCGAAGCGTATGCACTTGTCGTAGGTGATGTTCTCATAGAGGTCGTTGGCGCGCACCAGAAACTCGTTGGCACCAGTGAGCTCTTTCGCCAAGGCGGCGGTGTGGGCGAAGTCCGAACCGTCGTCTATCACGATAATCTCCACGTCCTTGTAGAGGCGCAGTTTGGGCAGGATGTGTTTCACCTGCTCGCTTTTGTTGTGGCTCTGTATCACCACGCTTACCGTCGGCTGCTTGATGTGCCCCTTGGCAGCCCATGCCGCATAGCACTTCTTGTTGGCGGTGATGCCGGACTTCTTCTGCATGGAGAGCCGGATTTTGCTTATCAACAGTGGGATGTTCATGTCTTGTTGTCTTGTTTTGGTTGTGTTTGCGCAGAGCTGTCCTTTCTCCCGAAAAGGTGTTCGGAGTAGAAGGGGCTGATGCGGAGTATGTTGCTTGTGAGCAGGCAGAAGCCGGTCACTACGAGTGCCACTATGAGCGCAAAGGTGACGCTGAGCACGAAGTTGGGCTTGTTGGCGTTGAGCCACGCGCCCACGAACGGCATATTGGGCATGAAGATGTAATGCAGCAGGTACACGTCCAGGGTGCGTGTGCCCACGTACTGGAGGAACGAGCCCAAGGGACGATCCTTGACGAACGACTGCCGGTAGTGCCGGAAGAACAACACCACTATGAGCAGGGTGCTGTACATGCCAAGGGTGCGCGGGAGGTTGGTCCATGTGAGCCGCAGTGTGTGCCAGCGCAGGAAGTCGGAACAGCAGACGAATGCCACGAACACGAGCGCGGGGAAGAAATACGGGTGGTCGAACACACGCTGTGCGGCCTTCCAATAGCGGTGCGTGATGTTGCCCAGCAGGAAGAAATGCATGTACCTGACGGTCTGTATGAGGCTTGTCCACGTCATGAAGTCCGACTTGGGGTAGGTGAAGCTCTTGGGCATGTACGCCGTCTCGTACACCACAAGGCTTGCCACCCAGAACAAGGTGACCGGAACCCATCCCCAGGACTTCTCCTTCCATCCGAACCGTTGCTCGGCGAACGCGAAGATGTAGTAGATGAAAAACATCTGCAGCAGCACCCACGTGAACCAGTAGCCTCCCTTCATGGGACTTTTCATGGCATACATGAAGCTGTCTGCGAACCCTGTCTTGCGCACGATGATGAAAACGCAGAGGAACAGCAGCGTGGGCAGAATCTGTATCTGTGTCTTTTTCCACAGGAGGCCTAGTGTGTTGGAGACGTTCCACACAAAGCGGCTCCTGTAAGTCAGGAAACCGCTTATGAAGAAAAAGAGAGGCATGCGGAAGAGCACCAGCAGCGTCATGGCCGCCGAGGTCTTCTCCGTCTCTTGGAAGCCGAGAAGTTCTGTGTGGTACGCCACCACCATCAGCATGGTGAAGCCCCTCATGGCGTCAATCCACTCTATGCGTTTCGTGTCGCTCATCCGCAGTTCCATTTCTTAGTGAAGTAACCGATAGACTCTCTCATAATGTGCGCTCCGCTAACCCACATGATGCCGGCGTAGAGAGCCGCGCCCAACGCTATGCGGCACAGCATGAGGCACCATGCCGACCCTATGCCGCGTGTGACCCACCACGTGAACGCCATCACCGACAGGGCGAACAGCAGGAAGGGCAGTATGTCCAGCGCGGCATCCCTCCACCTCAGTCCGGTGAGGCGTTTTGCCCACCAGTGCCAGAAGCCGAGCCACGCTATGTTGAGTGTCACAAAGTAAAGCACCATGCACGTCATGCCCAGAGGGTACAGAGCCAGCAGCCCGGCCCACACCGCCAGACACTGGAGTATGGTGCACGTCATGTTGGCGTTGCTCCTGCCCATGCTCACGGTGAGGCTGCTGTACAGCGTGGTGACAGGCACGAACGCTCCGTGCAGGCATAGGATGGAGAGTATGACTCCGCTCTCTTCCCATTTCTCGCCTCCTGCCAAGATGATGAACTCGTGCGCTATGATGCCAAGCCCAAACATGACGGGGAAAGAGACGAAGCATACGAACCTCAGCATCTTGCGGAACACGTTGACATATCTGCCGCGGTCGCCCTTCACCTGTATGAGCACAGGCTGCGACACCCCCGCCACCATGCTGTTGACGGTGCCGGAAGCCATGTCGTCCCATTTGCGCGCCGTGGTGTACACACCTGCCATGTGGCTGCCGAAGCACTTGCCGAGCAGGACGCTGAAGGCATGGTTGTTGAGGATGTTGAATGTGTTGGTGACAAGCAGCCGGCTGCCGAACCCGAACATCTCGAACGCCGGCCGCAGGTGTATGTCCAAGGAAGGCCGCCACGGAGAGAAATGCCAACTCATCAGCTGCACCGCCAACACGTAGAGGACAGACTGTGCCACTATGCCCCAATAGGCAAATCCCTGCCACGCCAGCACTATTCCCGCTATGCCGGCGAGAGCCGTGGAGACGAGGTTGCAGATGTTGGTCTGCTTTACCATGAGATGTCCGAAAAGGTAGGCCCTGTGCACTATGCCGAGGCTGGAGAGGAGAAACCCCAAAAACAGGAAACGGGACAAGGATGTGAGGTCGGGGTCATGGTAGAAATCAGCTATCAGGGGCGCGGCAAACCACAGGATGGCGTACAGGCACGCGCTCACCATGAGGTTGAACCAGAACACGGCGTTGTAATCCTCGTGCGTAGGCTCCTTGCGGTTGCAGAGGGCTGCTATGAAACCGCCCTCCTGAAAGGCGCAGGCAAGAGCGGAGAAAATGTTGAGCATGGCCACCTTGCCGTAGTCGGACGGCGAGAGCAGACGCATGAGCACCAAGCCCACCAGTGCGCCGAAAACCTGCATAGCCCCGTTGGCAAGCCCTCCCCAAAGCATGCCGCCGGCAGCACGTTGTTTAAGCGACTCGTTTTCCATTGTGCGGCAAAAGTACTTTTTTTTCTCCTAAAAAGGGTCAAGGGTAGGCATTATTTCTTGTTTTCTGTGCACGAAAGCGTCTTTTTCTTGGGCGATTGGATAAGAATTGCTAATTTTGTGCCCGTGTTTCATAGGCACAACGTATTATAAATAAATCCACACAGGTACAATACACAGGATTAGACAATGGCCATAAAGTTTCAATACAACAAGACTTCACTCCAGCAGATAGAGAAGAATCTGAAGATGCGCCAGCGTACCTTGCCCATCATAAAGAACAAGGAGACTGCGCTGCGCCTTGAGGTGAAGAAGAGCCGCGAGGAGGCGGAGGCTTTGGAACGCAAGCTGCAGAGCCAGATAGAGGGTTACGAGAAGATGTACGCCTTGTGGTGCGAATTTGACGCTTCCCTGGTGTCTCTGAAGGATGCGCACTTCGAGGTGAGGAAGGTGGCGGGCGTACGTGTCCCCGTGCTCACCAACATAGAACTGGAGGTGCGTCCGTTCGGGCTCTTCAGCGCTCCCAAATGGTATTTCGACGGCATCAACCTCCTTCAGGGGCTGGCCAAGACGGCAGTGGAGAGAGAATTCGTGTTTGCGAAGCTTCACCTCTTGGAGCACGCCCGCAAGAAGACCACGCAGAAGGTGAACCTCTTTGAGAAAGTGCAGATACCGGGGTTCCAGGAGGCCGTGCGTAAAATCAAGAGATTTATGGAAGACGAGGAGAACCTCTCCAAGTCGTCGCAGAAAATACTGAAAGCACTTCAGGAGAAGAGAAAGGAGACCGTGGCATGATAGAGAAGATGAAAAAGTTCACCTTTTTGGTGACCAACGGAGAATACGAGAGTTTCTTCTCTTCGATACGCAAGCTCGGGGTGGTGCATGTGCAGCAGCTGCAGCAGGGGGCGAGCAGCCCGGACTTGCAAGCCGCCATGGACAAGGAGCAACGCTACCGTGCGGCATTGCTGGCGACGGAGATAGCCTCCAAGTCGTACAAGAATATAGACATCCCGCAGAGCGTGGACTTCGGCGACACACCCGAGGAGGTGCTGTCCGCCGCGGAGCGTCTGCAGGCAGAGGAGCTGTCGCTGAGGCACGAGATGGACGCAAAGGAGAAGGATGTGCAGGCGTTGGAGCCTTGGGGAGAGTTTGACCCCTCCGCATTGGAACGTCTCACGTCGGAGACCGGACTGAAGGTGTACTTCTTCAGGTGCGGCAGCAAGTATTTCCGCAAGGAATGGGCTGACGAATACTTTGCCACACCTGTCAGCGAACAGTCGAAGAGCACGTATTTCGTCACTTTCAGCGAGGAGAAGCCGGACATACAGGCCGAACAGATAATGTTGCCGTCAACCACGCTGAGTCAGGCGAAAGAGGACCTGAGGCTCTTGGAGCAGACACTCGCCTCGAAGCGCGCCCAAGTGCTCTACATAAACGCCAAGATGCGTGACACGCTGAAAGCCGGACAAACGAAGGCGCAGAACGAGATACAGTTGAACCAGGTGCGTCTCAGCGACCAACTGGTGGCAGGCGATTCCCTTCGCCTTATGGTAGGGTGGGTGCGTGCCGACAAAACGGAAAACCTTGTGCGTTACCTCGATGAGGCTAAGGTGTTCTACGAGATGGAGGACCCCACTTACGACGACGACGTTCCCATACAGCTCGTCAACGGCTCTTACTCGCGGCTCTTTGAGCCTATTCTCAAAATGTACTCTCTGCCAAGTTACCACGACATAGACCCGTGTGTGTTCTTCGCACCTTTCTTCATGCTCTTCTTCGGGCTTTGTCTGGGGGACGGTGGCTATGGGGTGTTGGTCCTGATAGGCGGACTGCTGATAGCGCGTTTCGGAAACGACAGCATCAAGGACTACGGCAAGTTAGGGGCGTGGCTCGGACTGATGACCGTGTTTTGCGGCTTGCTGACAGGCACGGTGTTCGGACTTGACCTTACGCAGCAGGACTGGGCGATACTGGCGCCTGTAAAACCATACTTCATCAACGACAACGGCATAGGTCCCATCTTCGGCTATTCGCCCATGATGGTGATTTCCGTCTTCTTGGGACTTGCGCAGGTGCTCCTTGCCATGGTGCTGAAGGCATGCAAGGCCTACAAGAACTTCGGCTGGAAGTACGCCGTGTGTCCGTTCTCGTGGTTCTTCGGCTTGGTGTCTGCCATTGCTCTCTTCGGCCTGCCTTTCTGCGGTGTGGAGATGCCCTTGGCGGTGAGTTATGTGCTGGCGGGAGTGATGGCTTTGTGTGTCGTGGGCATCCTGTTGTACAACAATCCGTCCAGTTACAAGCGTCCTGTGTTGGGAGTGTTTGCCAACGTTGGAGGCGGTCTGTGGGCGACATACGGAATGGCGACAGGGCTTTTCGGCGATCTTCTCAGTTACACCCGTCTTTTTGCCTTGGGTCTTACGGGAGGAGTGCTCGGAGGAGTGTTCAACTCTTTGGCGTATGAGTTTACCTCGTCGTTGGAGTGGTACATACGTTGGCTGCCAATGGCGCTCATCCTGCTGGCGGGACACAGCATCACGTTCGCCCTCAGTATGATCAGTGCATTTGTGCATCCTATGCGACTCACCTTTGTGGAGTTTTTCAAGAACGCCGACTTTGAGGGCGGAGGCAAGGAGTACAATCCGTTCAAGGAGCTGAAATGAATGAACAACAATAACAATAAAAACAAACGAAACAAATTATGGAGAATTTAGCACTTTTTTTGGCTTATTTAGGCGTTGCGCTTTGTGTGGCGCTCTCGGGCATGGGCAGCTCTTACGGTGTTACCATCTGTGGTAATGCGGCAATCGGCGCATTCAAGAAAAACCCCACGGCGAGCGGTTCTTACATGGCTCTCACCGCATTCCCCTCTTCACAGGGTCTTTATGGCTTTGTGGGATTCTTCATGCTCAACGGCAAGATTACTCCTGACATCAGTATGCCCACGGCTTGCGCCATCTTCGGTGTTGGTCTCGCCATGGGTCTGGTGGCTTTCTTCTCTTCTATCCGTCAGGCTAAGGTTTGCGCCAACGGCATCAGTGCCATCGGAGCCGGACACAACGCATTGGGTACTACCATGGTGCTTGCCGTGTTCCCCGAGCTGTATGCTATCCTCGGCTTGCTCGTACTTATCCTCACGGTAATGGCTCTCTAAGCACAGTTCCCAAAGAAGGAAAAGACACTAAAGCGGCGGCTCCTAAGTATAGAGCCGCCGCTTTAGTGTCTTTTCACCCCGTCTCGTTTTGACTTACTTGGAGTAAAGCATGATCCAAGTTTTTTTGAACATCACTTATTTGGCAAACAACTTTCCGATGAGGTTCAAGAGGTTGGAGACAGTCTCCTTGCTCTCCACAGGAATCTTGATGGATGTCCTGCCGGTCTGTTCGTCTTTCTCCACTATAGAGTCCACCAGTTGGGCTGTGGCTTCGGGTGACTTCAGCGTCTCTGCCAATCCGGAGAGGAACGAGACTCCTTTGGCAACCAAGCCCTGGGGTTGGGTTGGACGATGAGAAATGGCTGCCTCAGAGTCTGTGGCATCAACTGTAGTCTTTGGTGTATCTGTCTCTGCGGCAACGTCCGCCCCGGAAGAACTTGAAGTTTCCTCCACCTCTTCCACGATACCGCTTACAGTCTCCATTATCTTGGTGAACTTGTCATCTGTGATGAACACGGAGTCCTCGCCGTCGTCCAACACGCCCTCAAACATGGAGGTCTTGAAGCGAAGTTTGCCAACCATACTTTCCTCTATACTGTGAGGGGCCACAAGGTTGATAACCTGGATGTTGTTCTGCTGGCCGAGACGGTAGATGCGTCCGATGCGCTGTTCGAGCACAGCCGGGTTCCATGGCAAGTCGATGTTGATGATGGTGGCAGCTGATTGCAGGTTCAATCCTGTACTGCCGGCATCGGTGGAAAGGAAGACTCGGCTCGCAGGTTTGTTCATGAAGTTGTCCACCATGTCCTTGCGCTTCTCGGACGGTACGCCGCCATGCAAGTATTCGAAGCCAATCTCTTTCTCTTCCAATTCCTTGGCTATGAGGCGTGTCATACGCTCCCATTGGCTGAACACCACCACCTTCTCGCCTTCTTCGCTGATGATGTCACTGATGATGTTGACACACTCGTCCACTTTGGTGTCGTACCTTGTCTTTTGGTCGAGGATATAACTGCTGTCGCATACCATGCGCATCTGTGACAATAACAGAAGCAAGCGTTTCCTGTCTTTGTCTGAAAGGAAATGGCGGTCATGCCATTTTTTTACGAGGATGCCTACTTGGAATTGCCATTCATCGTGCATCCCCATCTGCTCGTCCGTCATCGGCACAAAGAGGTTCTTGTCCATTCGCTTGGGCATCTGTAGCTTCACGTCCTTCTTGCGTCGGCGGATGAGGATATCGCTCAGCTTTTTGCCTATGTCGTTGAGGTTCTGATAGCCCAGCACCTTGCCGGTCTCGTCGCTGATAATGTGCTTCTCCCGGAAACGGTAGTAAGGGGCAAGGCGGAAGTTGTCCACAAACTCCACAATGGAGTAGAGCTCGTCAAGCTTGTTCTCCAAGGGCGTGCCCGACAGAATCACGGAGTAGTCGGACTCAATCTTCCGGGCTGCGCGTGAAATCTGTGTGTTCCAGTTCTTCAGACGTTGCACCTCGTCCATGATGAGCATGTCGGTCTGAAGACTGCCGAGAATCTTGATGTCGTTGGCTGCGCTGTTGTAAGAGATAATCTTGTAAGGCTCGGGGCGGTTGTAGGCATCCTTTCTCCTGAGGTGACTTCCCTCGATGACAAATATCCCGGCGTCGGTAAACTTCTTGATTTCACTGCGCCACTGGTACTTGAGCGAGGTGGGGCAGAGGATGAGCACAGAGCCGATGAGTCCTTCCTTGCGGAGGAGTTCGGCAGTGCCGATGGCTTGGATGGTCTTGCCGAGACCCATCTCGTCGGCGATGATAGCCTTGCCGGCCTTTGCGGCAAAGCGGATGCCTTCTTTCTGGTAAGGGTAGAGGGAAACTTTCAGCAGTTTGTCCAGTTTCGAGTCATCGTAAGCCTTGACAATCTTCTCGCGTTTCACTTTCTCGCGAATGTCCACAATAAAGTCAATGGCATCCTGGTAACATCTGAAGGTGTTGCTTATCTTCCGGGCTTGTTCCAAGAACGAGTCGATATGGGCGTATGCGGTCTCCTTCAAGACGTGACTCTCGTCGAAGAAATCTTTGGCAAGGTTTTCGTAAGCCTCCTTGTTTTCCGAGCCGATGCGTATCTTCACGCATCGCTCGTCTCTGTAGGAGAGATAGACAGAGGTATAGGGCGGAATCTCACGATGCACGCGAACACCTTTCTTCCCGATAAAACAACTCTTCACGGCTTCGATATGCTTGCAAGTGCCGAGTCTCGAAGTCTTGAAGTCCA
>CAVHCL010000060.1:0-12436 GCA_963634425.1 Bacteroidaceae bacterium | reverse complement strand
GTCTCAGTTGCCGCGCTATCTCGTCGGCAGCTCCAAGGTTCACCTCCAGGGCGTTGGCTTCCTGGCTGTCCTTGTTGCGCACCCTGTTGCCGCTGTTGACATCCACCACGTGCAAAGCCTCTGTATGTTCTATGATGAGGTATGCGCCGTGCTTGTACGACACAGTCCTGCCGAAGCCCGACTTTATCTGCTTGGTAATGTCGAAGTTGTCAAAGATGGGCAACGTGCCCTTGTAGTGTTTCACCACTTCCGTACGTTCGGGAGCAATCAGCGAAACGAAGTCGTGCACCTCCTTGAATATGTTCTCGTCGTTGACGTATATGTTTTCGTAACTTGGATTGAACAAGTCGCGCAGCATCCCTATAGTGCGGCTTGTCTCCTCGTACACAAGCAGCGGCATCTGCCGTGCCTTCTGCGCCTTGCCCAGACACTCCAGCCATTTGTCGTTCAGGATCTTCATCTCCGCGTCAAGCTCGGCAACTCGTTTACCGTCCGCAACGGTGCGGACAATGATGCCGCAGTTTTTCGGTTTGATGCTGTATATTATCTGCTTGAGGCGCGCCCTTTCCTGGGAACTCTTTATCTTGGTGGACACCGACACCTTGTCAGACATGGGCACCAACACCAAGTAACGTCCGGGGAACGACAACTCGCAGGTGAGCCTGGGTCCTTTGGTGCTGATGGGCTCTTTCACTATCTGCACGAGAAGTTCCTGTCCCTGTTGCAGGACGTTCTGTATACTGCCAGTCTTGTCCAACTCCTCTTGTAGCTTGAGCTTGTCTAGAGACGGCATGTTCTTCCTGTCGTTGAGAAGCTGTCTGAGGTATTTGGCGTAGCTGTGGAACTGTGTGCCAAGGTCGAGATAGTGCAGGAAAGCATCCTTTTCGTGACCTACATTTACGAAGCACGCATTGAGCCCGGGCATAATCTTGCGCACTTTGGCAAGGTACACGTTGCCTACCGAATAAGATTCCGACTGTGTCTCCTCCTGATATTCCACAAGCCTCTTGTCTTCCGTGAGTGCTATGGAAATCTTTTTGGGGTGTGCGTCAATGTAAAGTTCGCTTGTCATGCGTGTGCGTAAACGTAAATGCGTGTAGGGATAAACTTGAAAAAAATGCTTTGGAGTAAAAAATACTCGGTGACAGCAATAAAGTCTGTCACCGAGTTGCTTTCCCTCTGAGAAGTCTTTACTTGCTCTTATGCCTGTTCTTTCTCAGTCTCTTCTTGCGCTTGTGGGTAGACATCTTATGTCTTTTATGCTTCTTTCCGTTTGGCATAATTTTATGTTATTTATGGGTTAATAATATTTGTCCTTGCTTTACGGGTTGCAAAATTACAACTTTTTCCGATTATCCGAAAAGTAATCAGACACTTTTTTCCGAAATCAGATAATATTTCTTACCTTTGCCCACCGAAATCAGAATAAAAACAGACTTATGAACAAGGTGATGCTCATAGGGAACGTAGGCAAGGATCCGGAAGTGAAATATGTGGACAACGGTGTCTGCGTGGCGAACTTGGTGCTTGCCACCACGGAAAGGGGATACAAATTGCAGAACGGAACCGAAGTCCCCGAACGTACAGAATGGCACAACGTGATACTGTGGAGAAGACTGGCGGAGATTGTGGAGCAGTATGTGCACAAAGGCGACAAACTGTATGTGGAGGGGCAGCTGCACTACCGCACCTACGACGACAAGAACGGCATCTCGCGCAGAGTGATAGAGATTTGGGCGGAAAGTCTGGAGATGCTTACGCCCAAACAGCAACCGCAAGTGCGGCAGGATGAATGAAACGGTTCACAACACCCTCGGGGCGGCAACTGAAAAATAACTAAAACCACATCGGAACATTGGACATTACTGATATTTTAGACACATGGGTGCAAGAGTGTTCCCACATAGAGGTGTACCCCATGACCATAGGAGTGGCTGTAGCTTTGGCGGCTGCGGCATTTCTGCTTTTGTGCTCGGGCTTTTACTCGGCAAGTGAAATAGCTTTCTTCGGCCTTTCGCCATCCGACATCAGCGATATTGAAGAAGAGAGGACACCGGCAGACTCCAAGATACTGTCTTTAAGGGAGGACAGCGAAAAGCTTCTTGCCACCATTCTTATATGCGACAATCTGGCGAACGTGTCCATAGTGATGTTGCTCAATTACTGTTTCATGAAGACAGTGAATTTCGGCGACGCCACAGTGTTGCAGTTTCTTGCACTCACGGTTTTTCTCACATTCCTCATCCTGCTTTTCGGGGAGGTGATGCCCAAGATATACGGATCGCAGCACGCATTGGCGTTCAGCCGCTTTTCGGCTCCTATATTGTGTGTGTTGACCAAGGTGTTCCGTCCTGTGAGCAGCCTTTTGGTGAGGAGCAGGATAGTGACGCAGAGACTCGTGCACCCCGATACGCAGAGTCTTACCGTAGACGACTTGGAAAAAGCCATGGAGCTTACCGACAGTAAGGACATTGAGGAAGAGAGCAGCATGCTGCAAGGTATAATACGCTTTGGCGGAGAGATGGCAAAGGAGATTATGACCAGCAGGATGGACATAGTGGACTTGGACATGAAGACCCCTTTCCCCGAAGTGCTGAAGTGCATAGTGGAGAACAATTACAGCCGTATCCCTGTCTATCAGGGGACACGCGACAACATAAAGGGCATACTGTACATTAAGGACTTGCTTCCGCATCTCGGCAAGCCCGCCGGTTTCAGGTGGCAAAGTCTGATACGTCCCCCTTATTTCGTTCCGGAGACGAAGATGATTGACGACCTCTTGCGCGACTTCCAGGCCAACAAGGTTCACATCGCAATTGTGGTGGACGAGTTTGGCGGCACAAGCGGAATTGTAACCATGGAGGACATCATAGAGGAAATAGTGGGGGAAATCAACGACGAGTACGACGAGGAAGAGAAAAACTACCGCAAACAGCCCGACGGCTCGTATGTTTTTGAGGGCAAGACTCTTTTGGCTGACTTCTTAAAGATATTCGACTTGGACGACGACTACTTCAAGGACGTGGAGGGCGAGGCCGACACTCTTGCCGGGCTGCTGCTGGAGATTAAGGGCGAATTCCCCTCACAGCACGAACGCATAGTGTTCAGAAGCTTCACTTTCGAGGTGATGAAGATGGACGAGCGGCGCATAGTGGAAGTCAAGGTGGAGGTCAAGGCGGAAACCGCCGAGTGAATTGGCAGTCATGGCACTTGGAAGGGAAATACCATGAAGTCCCCCAGCTCGCCTGTTGTGCGCTGGGCTATGTTCACCAATATGTATTCCCCTTTGCGCAGAGGAACTTTTGGCTGGCACATGAAACCCTCCTTGCCGTATGCCGTGACATGAAACGCGGCCGGCTCTATCCGTGTGTATTCGTTGTCGCGCAATTTCGCCTTCGGCACCTGGCGGTAATGTCTTTTGGCGCGCAGACGGATGATGGCGTAGTCGGCAAGCGTCTCATCGGCGCCTGGAGTGACAACGAGGACAGGCATACAGTCGTCGGTCATCTGTGTGGCGTGTCCTCCCCACAGGTAATGCGTCACTTTGTCCTTCAACTGTATGTCCACTATTTTCCAGCCCGGTTTCAACTCTCCTTGGGTCTGTACGGATGGTATATCGTACATGTTGTCCGCCACTTTCAGCTGTACGGTTTGCGCATTGCACACGGTGTTCAGCGCAATGGCAGCAATGGTATAAACGATACTCTTCATGTCTGCAAAATTACGGTTTTTAAACGAATTTCAACACCGAATGTTTGTATAACTCGCAAATATTAACTTTCTTTGCACAATCAATCCTATACAGGGGGAAAGGGAAGCTATGACTACTGCAATCGTTATACTTATGCTGCTGAGCTACGTGCTTATATGCAGCGAGCATGCCACTCGTGTCAACAAGGCCACAGTGGCTTTGTTTTGCGGTGTGTGCGGGTGGGTGATGCTTATCTGCGCCGGGCCGCAGTACATCAATTCCGCCCACAATGCTGAATTTGCAGAGTTCCTTAGCGGAGAGACATTCAGTATAGCCGCGGTGAACGAATACATCTACCGCAACCTCTTTCTCCGGCATATGGTGCAGTTGTGCAGCATAGTCATGTATCTGTTGGCCACCATGTCCATAGTGTCAGTGCTTTCGGACAACGGGTGTTTTGATTTCATCACCTCGTGGAGCAGGTCCAACTCGTCCTCCAGGACTTTGTGGAGTCTGGCGTTTTTCAGTTTTGTGCTAAGCGCGAACCTCGACAATCTCACCTCGGCTGTGGTGATGCTCACCATACTCAACAAACTGGTGGTTAACGGACGGCAGCGCATGTGGCTCGGATCCGTCATAGTGATAGCTACCAGTTGTGGCGGATGCTTCACCGTCATAGGCGATGTCACGTCCCTGTTGGTGTGGACACGCGGAGCCGTCACGCCCACCAACTACAGCGGTGCTCTGGCTCTGCCGGCCATTGTGGCCACCATAGTCCCCACATACTTGATAGGCAGAAAACTGCCCGACCATCTTGACTTGAAACGCGCCGGAGTGATGTTCCGCGGCGACGACTCGTCCATTGCAACATGGCAGAGGTATCTTATGCTCGTCTTCGGTATAGGCGGGCTGTGGTTCGTCCCCACCTTCTACAGGCTCACCACGCTTCCGCCGTTTCTCGGCGCTCTCTGTGTGCTGGGCGTGCTGTGGGTGGCAAATGAGATATTCAACCGGAAAAACATTCTTGCCGACCAGCCCGTGGTGAGCAAGTGCGGAAGCCTCCAGTACGAGATACTGCAGATGATAATGTTCTTCGTGGGCGTAAGCCTTTGCGTGTGCCTGCTGATAGAGGTGGGGGCTATGCGCGAGGTGGCTGCTTGGTGCGACCGCTACATACACAACATATACATAATGTCCGTCGCCTTGGGCGTTGTAAGTTCGGTGATGGACAATGTGGCGTTGGTGATGTCCGCCATTTCCATATATCCGGTTTTGGACGACGCACAGGCCGTCACCGGATACGCCTCCAGTTTTGTGCAGAACGGACAGTATTGGCATCTGATAGCCCTGAGCGGAAACGTGGGTGGCTGCCTGTTGCCGTTCGGCAGCACAGCCGGTTACGCCCTCATGAGGAGCGAGGACATCTCGTTGGCATGGTATGTGCGCAACATCACGCTGAAGGTTCTCGCGGGATGGCTTCTCGCCTTGGGCGTGTATTTCCTTGTAGATTACTTTTTAAGATAAGTTTCCCAACTATGAATTACGATATTTCGCGCATTGGCATTGAAGAACTCAACGCCATGCAGCAGGATATGCTGCGCGAGTGCCGGCGCAGCAACGGTGTGGTGCTTCTTTCTCCCACGGGTACAGGCAAGACTCTTGCCTATCTCTTGCCGGTATTGGAACAGACCGACGGCACTAAGGAGACACTACAGACGGTGGTGATAGTGCCCTCGCGCGAGCTTGCCGTACAGACGGTGGAGGTGATAAAGGGCATCTGCCCACAAGCCAGACCTGTGGCCCTTTACGGTGGCAGGCCTGCCATGGACGAGCACAGGACACTGAAGGGACTGCGGCCTCTCATTGTGGTGGCCACTCCCGGGCGTATGCTTGACCACCTTCTGAAAGAGAACATCTCGGCAGACGGGGTGGAGACGGTGGTGATAGACGAGTTTGACAAGTCGCTCGAGTTGGGATTTCAGCCACAGATGGAGGCGGTGATGAGCTTCATGGGCAACGTGCGGCGGCGCATCCTGCTCTCCGCAACGGAGAGTCCGCAGATTCCGAGGTTCGTCAATTCGGAATGTTCCAAGCGGCTTTCTTACCTTGAGCAAGGCGAGAACTTGCCTGACGGCATCTCCCTCCACCGTGTCCGTTCGGCGGAGAAGGACAAGCTCGTCACTCTTTCCGCCCTGCTCCGTTCTTTGATGGAGGGCAAGAGTCTCGTCTTCGTAAATTACCGCCAGAGCGTGGAGCGTGTCTACGACTTTCTTCGGAAAGAGGGCTTCCACGCCGGCATGTACCACGGAGGCTTGGAGCAGAAAGACCGCGAAAGGGCTCTCTACAGGTTTGTCGGCGGCGCATGCAACATATTGGTGAGCACCGACCTCGCCTCGCGCGGTCTGGACATCCCCGACGTTAACAACATTATCCACTATCATTTGCCTCTCGACGAGGAAGCCTACATACACCGCAACGGACGCACGGCACGGTGGGATATGGCGGGGGACGCTTACATTATAACCGGACCGGACGAGACGTTGCCAGAGTATTGCGAAACTGACGCAACAGACTTTGACGTGCCCGCCGACCTGCCTTTGCCGGCATTGCCACACTGGGCTCTCGTGTACATAGGCAAGGGCAAAAAGGACAAGATAAGCAAGGGCGACGTGGCTGGATTTCTCTCCAAAGTAGGAGGGCTAGAGCGTGAGCAGATGGGACGCATAGACGTGCTTCCCGGATGGAGCTACGCCTCCGTTGACCGCAAGTCTGTGAAGACGCTGCTTGCAAAAGTGAGAGGGCAGAAGATAAAGGGAATTAAGACAATATTCGAATTGGCCGAATAACACTCAAAGTCTCAGACAACGATGGCAGAATCAAACAGAAGAAGAAGCGTTACAAAGGTAGTGGAGGTGCCGGCGCAAGACCAGTACGGACACAAGCAGCCGCAAAGCCTTGACATGGAAGTGGCGGTGTTGGGCGCACTGATGGTGGAACAGGAGTCATACGGACTCGTGGCGGAGATATTGAAGCCCGAGAGCTTCTACGACCACAGACACCAGATACTCTACCTGGCCATACAGTCGCTCAACGTAGAGCAGAAGCCTGTGGACATAATGACGGTGCAGGACTGGCTGGAGTCCAACGGAAAGATGGAGGAGGCGGGCGGCTCCACATACCTGATGCAGATAAACGCACAGGTGGGAAGCAGCGCACACATTGAGTACCATGCCAAAGTCATAGCCCAGAAGTCTTTGGCGAGGCAGCTCATCACGTTCGCCAGCTACGTGATGACGAAAGCCTTCGACAGCACAGTGGACGTGGCAGACCTCATGCAAGAGACGGAGGGACAGCTGTTCGCCATTTCCCAGAGAAACCTGAAGAAGGACTACACGCAAATCAACCCGGTGATAGAGCGTGTCTACGAGCTGCTGCACAAGGCCGCAAGCCGCGAGGGAGGACTGAGCGGACTGTCCACAGGATTCAGCAAACTGGACAGCATCACCAGCGGCTGGCAAAACAGCGACCTCATCATCATAGCGGCGCGTCCCGCCATGGGCAAGACAGCATTCGTGCTCTCCATGCTGAAACGTATGGCGGTGGACATGAAGACGCCGTGCGCCATGTTCAGCCTTGAGATGAGCAACGAACAGCTGGTGCAGCGTCTTATGGTCAACGTCAGCGAACTGAGCGGAGAGAAACTAAGAAGCGCACAGCTTGCACCCTACGAATGGGCGCAGTTGGACTCGCGCGTACGGCAGCTGTACGACGCTCCGGTGTACATCGACGACACTCCGCAGCTCACCGTGTTCGAACTTCAGACCAAGGCGCGCCGGCTTGTGCGCGAGCATGGCGTTAAAGTGATAATGATAGACTATCTGCAGCTGATGCACGCCAGCGGCTTCAACATCAACAGCCGCCAGGAAGAGGTGTCCACCATCAGCCGCTCGCTGAAAGGGCTTGCCAAGGAACTCAACATCCCCATCATAGCCCTCAGCCAGCTCAACCGTGGAGTGGAGTCCAGGGAGGGCGAACAGGGCAAACGGCCGCAACTGAGCGACCTGCGTGAGTCCGGAGCCATAGAGCAGGACGCCGACATAGTGTGCTTCATCCACCGCCCGGAGTATTACAAAATATACCAAGACGATAAAGGATTCGACTGGAGAGGGAAAGCCATGTTCATCATCGCCAAGCACAGAAACGGCTCCGTGGGGGACATCAAGCTGGAGTTCAAGAGCGAGTTCGCCAAGTTCACCGACCTGGAGACTGGCATCCAGGTAAAGGGAGAGCAGACCAGCGACATGGGAGGACGCTTCACATCGCCCAAGATGACTGCGGAGGAGATGAGCCAAAACGAGAGCATAGCAAATTCGTTGGATTTCAACGATTCTTTCAGAGGACTTGACGGCGAGAACTCCACGCCTCCGTTTTGACCATCCACACTACCCCCGACTGGATTTAAGGGAAAGAAAACGGCAACAACAATTCAGCCCCTCTTATGGAGGGGCTGAATGTGCATTTCTTATAATACAGAAACTGTAGAGAGTCTGTAAACCTCTGCGTTTTTACTTGATGATGTCCAGTTCCAGGAAGACCTTCTTGAGTTTTTCCACCGACCTGTCCACTTGTTCGCAGGTGTGCGTGGCCATCAAGGCGTAGCGCACGAGAGTGTCCTGAGGCGCGCATGCCGGCGGAATGACGGGATTGATGAACACCCCTTCCTCGAAAGCTCTTGCCACTACAGTGAATGTCTTCTCTATGTCGCGCACGTAGAGGGGGATGATGGGGCTTTCCGTATCGCCAATCTCGAAGCCCTCTTCGCGGAAACGCTTGAGCGCGTAGTTGGTGACGTTCCAGAGAGCCTCAATGCGCTCGGGCTCGTTTTGTATGATGTGCAAAGCCTCCATGGCGCACGCTGTGGCTGCCGGCGTGCTGCTGGCACTGAAAATGTAGGTGCGTGCCGTGTGGCGCAGGGAGTCAATGGTGATTTGGTCTGCCGCCACGAACCCTCCGATGCTGGCAAGGCTCTTGGAGAAAGTGCCCATGATGAGGTCGACATCCTTGGTAAGCCCGAAGTGGTCGCACACGCCACGTCCCTGTCTGCCGAAGACTCCTATACCATGAGCCTCGTCCACCATGACGGTGGCGTTGTACTTCTTCTTGAGTTCCACTATCTCGGGAAGTTTGCAAAGGTCGCCCTCCATGCTGAACACACCGTCCACGACTATCAGTTTCACACTTTCGGGATGGCACTTCTGCAACACACGCTCCAAGTCTGCCATGTCGTTGTGCTTGTAACGGAGCTGTGTGGCAAAACTGAGCCTGCGTCCGTCCACAATGCTGGCGTGGTCGCGGTCGTCGCAGATGATGTAGTCGTCCTTACCCACAAGCTGGGGTATGACACCGCTGTTTACCGTGAACCCTGTGGCGAAGACAAGTGCGTCGTCCATACCCACGAAATCCGCCAGTTCCCTTTCAAGTTTCACGTGGATGTCCAACGTTCCGTTGAGAAAGCGGCTGCCGGCACATCCGCTGCCGTATTTCCTCATGGCAGCGCATCCTGCCTCTATGATACGCTCGTCACCTGTAAGTCCTGTATAAGCGTTGCTACCGAACATAAGCACGTGATGGCCTCCCATCTCCACTTCTGTTCCTTGTTTTCCATCTATCTCACGAAAATAGGGGTAGATACCCTTGTCCTTAACCTCCTTGGCCAAGCTGTAGAACGGGTGCTTGGACAGTTTTTCTTGCAGTAGTCCCATTGTCTGTTATTTAGTATGCAGACCCTCCTCGGGTCAAAAGATTTTCGCAAAGGTACGACATTTGCGTCAATAAATTTTCTAGTGTAGGCAAAAAAGTCGTTTTTTCACTCTAATTAAGAACTTGCGGACTATCCTTTACGATAGTTTGCCTACCTTTGCACAACCAAGTTATGGACAATAGAACTAAAGTAAGATTCATAGTGAACCCTATCTCGGGGACGGAAGACAAACGGCATATAGTGGAAATGATATCCAAGACGCTGCCCGACGACCGTTTCCTGAAAGACGTGGTGTATACCGGCTACCGTGGGCATGCCGCAGAAATAGCCGGAAGAACCGCTGAGGAGGGGTGGGGCATAGCAGTGGCTGTGGGCGGCGACGGCACAGTGAACGAGGTGGCGCGGAGTCTGGTGCACACCAATACGGCTCTCGGCATAGTGCCTTGCGGCAGCGGCAACGGTCTGGCAAGACATCTGTCCATACCTATGAATCCAGTGGGCGCACTGAGGGTGATAGCGGACTGCAAGGTGGAGACTCTGGACTACGGAATCATCAACGACACGCCTTTCTTCTGCACGTGCGGCGTGGGCTTCGACGCTTTCGTCAGCAGCAAGTTTGCCAAAAGCGGAAAGAGAGGTCTGCTTTCCTACATAGAGAACACACTGAAGGAGGGGCTTCTGTACAAGCCAGACACGTACGACATAGAAATAGACGGCGACAAGCAGCACTACAAGGCGTTCCTCATAGCCTGCGCCAATGCCAGCCAGTATGGTAACAACGTGTACATAGCCCCTAGGGCGAGCATGAGCGACGGACTGCTGGACGTGACAATAATGGAGCCGTTCACAATGTTGGAGGCTCCGCAGATAGCCATTCAGCTGTTCAACAAGTCAATAGTCAACAACAGCCGCATACGCACATTCCGCTGTCACAGTCTGCATATACACCGATCCTCGCCGGGAGTGATACATTTCGACGGAGAGCCCAAGGAAGAAGGCTGCGACCTGAACATAAGGCTTGAAGAGAAGGCGATACACATTGTAGTGAACAAAGATTCGAAAACACTGCCGCCACTACTGCGGACGTTCACCGATTTCTACAACGAGATGAACGGAGAGATAGAAAATCTGAAACATGGCATCAGCGACGGCGGACACATGATAAAAGCCATAAACAAGGATTTGCTGAGGAAACTGAAGCTTAGGCAGTGACCGCCCCTAAAAAGGACCATATAAAAAGTATCTTAGGACACTTTGAAAAGTGTCCTAAGATGCTTTGAAAAGTCAGGTAAGGTACTGTTTGCTGATGCTTTTGTTGTCCAGCACGCACCGTATGGTGTCCGCCAGAAGCTGCGCAATGGAAATCTGCTTCACCTTGGCGCATCCGTTGCCGTACGGGATGGAGTCCGTGAACACCATCTCCTCCAGCGGGCTTGCCTCCACGCGTCCGTCGGCGGGGCCGCTCATAACTCCGTGGCTGGCCACGGCACGCACGCTGAGAGCCCCGTGGCTCTTCATCAGCTCGGCGGCTCTGGTGATGGACCCCGCTGTGTCCACCATGTCGTCAACGAGTATGACGTTGGCGCCATCCACGTCTCCTATTATCTCCATCTCCGCAACCTCGTTGGCCTTCTTGCGGGTCTTGTTGCACAGCACCAGAGGGCAGTTGAGGTACTTGCTGTAGGTGCTGGCCCTTTTTGTGCCGCCAACGTCCGGAGTGGCTATGACGAGGTTGTCAAGGTGCAGGCTCTGTATGTAGGGGAGCATCACGCTGGAGGCGTACAGGTGGTCGACGGGAACGTTGAAGAAACCCTGCTCCTGGTCGGCGTGGAGGTCCATGGTGATGAGGCGGTTGATGCCAGCGACGCTCAGCATGTCAGCAACAAGCTTGGCGGCTATGCTAACCCTGGGCTTGCTTTTCCTGTCCTGCCTCGCCCATCCGAAATACGGCACCACGGCGGTCACCGTGTGCGCGGAGGCGCGCTTGGCGGCGTCAACCATGAGGAGAAGCTCCATGAGGTTGTCGGCGTTGGGGAAGGTGCTCTGGACGAGGAACACGTCCTTGCCACGGATGGACTCCTCGAAACACACCTCAAACTCTCCGTCGGCAAACTTGGTGATGGAGACGTCGCCCAGTCCGCAGGACAGGCACTCGCAGATTTTCTCTGCCAGATAGCGGGATTTCGTCCCAGAAAAAACTTTGAAAGAACTGTTGGATTCCATATTCTTGCTTTGATATAAGAACTGTTGCCTTCTGTATGCGCACGGAGCTCATTCACAGGTTTTCTTCCTCAGCAGACGGAAGTGCCGTATGAGGTCCTTGAAGTCCCTGTGGGAATGTATGTCGAACCTGCCCCACAGGTCGCCGCACACCGCAGCGCCGCCGAAGCCGAGCCCGCGCAGACGCTCTATGTTGTCCAGCGTCACACCGCCCTCGGCAACCACGTTACATCCTATGAGACCCGAGCGACGGGCCGCAGAAAGCACGCCGGGGGTGTACGCCGACTTGACCTCGGGATCGGAGACGCCGTCGAAGACGTTGCTGAGGAACACGCAGGGGGAGTCGTCCCTGTGCAGCTCAAGCTCATGCAGGGAGTAGCAGGTGCGGGTCACCTGCCCGCTGTAGTTGCCGGGAGCGTCGGGGTGCCTGCGGCTGAGGTGTATGCCCATGAGGGAGAACTCGTCCTTGAGGTAGAAATGGTCACGGACAACTATCCTGCAAAGGTACTGCTGGGGAATGAGGCTCAACAGACGCTCGCAGAACACCGGCTCCGACCCGGGCTTACGCAGGTGGAGGGTGTCCAGACCCTCCTCAAAGAGAGTGGTGAGAATCTTGTCTTCCTCAACGAAAAAATCGGAACTGGTGAGTACTGTCAACTTCATCTGTGATCGTCGTCTTGTCTTTGACTCCGCAAAGTTACAAAGAATAATCCGCTTTATGAAAAACAGCAAGTTTTATTTTGCCCTATCGGAGGCGTTTCAGC
>CAVHCL010000059.1:18493-30925 GCA_963634425.1 Bacteroidaceae bacterium | reverse complement strand
ACGTAAATATAGCGCTGCGACCCCTTATTGCGGACTCTGTAATATCCGTCCCCGTCTATGCCGCTGTCTTGGGCGGAAGCGGAGAGAACACTAACGAGAGAAAACAAGAAAAAGAATAATAAACTGTTCATTTTATCATCAGTTGTGTATACGGTCGTCTTATTGCGTCCCTGACCAAAACACGTACGTCCCCTACAATCGTTGCAATTAGTAGGGGGCGTACGGTAATAATCTGTGCCATCACATCCCAGAAATCACTCTGCGATGCAAATGGTGACGCGGTTGTATTCGTTCTTTTCAAAAGGCTGTACTGTATCGCCCTTGGAGTCTACCTTGATACGTTCCTTGGCTATACCGTACTTTTCGGACAACAGTTTTGCAACATCCTGTGCACGGCTCTTGGCGTAATGCATGTTGATAGTGGGATTGCCAGTTTTCTTGTCGGCATATCCAGTTACGGAAACCTTGGCTTCTGGATGCTGCTTCAAGAAGTTGGCAACTTCCTCTACTTTCAAGAGCTCTGTCCCCTTTACGTTTGAAGAACGGATAGAGTAGAATATGTCACGGCGGAAAGGCTCAACCTTCTTGGCACATGGCTTTTCCTTGTAGACAATTTTCTCCACAGGCTTCTCTACCTCTACTATCCTCTCTACAACTCTGCATGGGTTGGGCTTTGTCACCTTCTTTGTGGTCTTGCCGATGTGATACTTGACACCCACAAGTGCGTTGAAGTACCAGTCCGCATTGTTGGCAGGCTTGGAGTTGTAAGCGTCCATAAGAACGTTCCCGTTGAGTTCAATACCGACATCAAGGCGTTTGGCAACACGGAAGTCAAGGAAAGCACCGAAACGTCCTGTAGCGAAACATTTTGTCCCTTCCCAATAGTTGTTCATGCAACTTGAACGATCCGCATGAGGGTGTGCAGCAAAAATAGCTTGACGGGTCTCTATAGCCTCGTCGTTGTTCCACGCCACGTTGAGACCAACACCGGCGAATACCCCCACATTGCAGAGCCTCTCTTTGAATCCGCATATATTGGTGAGGTTACAGGTGGCTTCAAGGGACGGTGCTATATAGTTCAGTTTCCATCCGTACTTGCTGCCGTCGTTGAATTTGGTGCCCCCCTTACTCTGCCATGCGTTGGCAGAGAGACGCAGTCCCCATACAGGAGTAAAAAGATAACCGCCGGCAACCTGTACATTGGGAGAGACGAGACTGCCGAAGCTGCGTTCTCCGAGGGTATATTGGGCTCCACCCTGAGCCTGGACGTACCAATGCGGATTGAATGCGTCCACTACAATTTCTGCTGGCTCTGTCTGTGCGGATGCTGTTACGCATCCGGCAGACAGAAGAGCTATGGATAATATGTTCTTCAGTTTCATAACAAATCACTTCATTAAGTGTTCTACGAATCAGATTATTGTACGGAGAAGTAGTACTTGCGTGCCACAGTCTTTCCGTTGTAGTCAAGTGCTGAGTAAGCCACCTCATAGATGTATCCAGGCTTAAGACCTGTCATGTTCACCTTGTGAGTCTGTCCGTCAAGACGTTTGTTGACATTAGAGCCACCGGTGTTTGCTGCTTTGAGAGCGGCCTTGCAGTCAGCATTGCCACCCTGTGCGCTCGCAGAACCCTTGAACACGTTGGTCACACCCACGTGCTTACGGCATACAGGAGCCACAAGTTCCATTGTCCAAGTGGTGGGAGTGAACGTGATTTCCGTTCCCTGGAACTTGGTGGGATAGTTCTTAGTCTGACTAAGAGTCTTGATACCTGAGTTGTCAGAGGCAAGCATCAAAGGCTGCAGGCGACTGTTGGCGGAGTTGATGAGTTTTGCCAAGTTGTCGTTGAGCTTCTGTATGTAACTCTTCACCTTGTCAGTATAGTTGTCAACGGTGTTGTTGATAGAAGTGTTGTACTTATTGATGTCGTCCAACAGTTTGTCAACCTCATCAAGAGTTGTCCTTACCTGTTCAAGCATAGTGTTAACGTTGGAAAGCGCATCTTGTGCCGTACCCCAAAGAGAGGTGGCGGCATCGGAGAGGTCGCGTGTGATGAGGATACGGAACGCCTTGGCATCACCCTCTCCCTCGCCTACATATACAGGCTTACCGTCGGCGTTGAGCTTGTAGTCGCCAAAGTAAATCCACTTCTCGATATTGACTGTGGTGGATACCGTGGTGTCCACGCTAAGGGTGAAGTCATGATTCTCGTCGTAAGAGAAATTGGCCACAGCCTCACCGTCAAGGGTAATCTTGCCAGTTCCGAACTTAGCGTTAGCATCAACCTTTATCTGGTCAAGACCCACCTCAGCATTACCAATGACAATCCCAGCAGCATCCTTCACAGGAACAAGCAGAGATGCGCTACCGTCTGTCCCGTTCTTGATATCCGTAGTGACCACGATAGTAGGAGTTTTCACCTCAACACTTGACAAGTCTATCGCAATGTCCTTATCAATCTTGATGGGCACGCTTACATCCTGCGTGAACTTGACCGGAACGTTGAGAGTTTCGGAAAGATCAAGATGGTATTTCAGTCCGCTGATGACAAAAGTGGTGTCAATGGTGACGCTGAAGAGCGCAAGCTGTTCTGGCGTAAGGTCGGCAATCTCTATGTCCTGGATGTTGATAGCCTGAATGCTTGAAACAAGCGAGCCGCCAGAGATTTTCTGAAACGTTAAGTTAACCTTGTTCTTCAGAGAGTTGGAAACGCGGTCCAAAAGAACATTGGCACGTCCGAAACCTGGAAGTGTTGTAACATTGAGGTCTTTAAAATTCTCGAAAGAGAGAGGCTTAACTGCAGTGGCGGCAATATCCGCACGTGAGGAAGTGTAATTCTGCTCGCCGTTGACATCTGTCCACGGAGTGCGGAACATGGTCTTGTTCAATCTCAGGCTCTGTACCAAACTGTTCATGTCCTTGGCAAGTTCCAAGAAGTCAGACTTGCTTGCGCTGACAGCCTTGTTGGAAAGGCTCTCCTTAACCACATCCTTGAGGGTCTTGGCGGCATCTTTGGCGGCATCCATGTCGATGTCCACCTTGTCTACCTTGTTCAGAGATACGGCATCCACATAAGCGCGAGTCTTGTAGAGTCCTCCTGTGCGTGTCCAGCCGAAGTCAAGCACATCGTTGCTTGCTGCTAGCGGAGTAAGATTGTATCCGGCAGTCTCGTGGATGGTGTTCACAAGTTCCATCTGCACACCGCTGCAGTCAAGTTTGTTGGGGTTGATAGTAACGTAAACTTCTCCTCCGTCGGCAGTGTTGTCCTCGCGGTTGAAGAGAGGACGTCCGGCCTTGATGTAAGGCTTGCTTTCGTCAATGGCCAAGTCGGGGTTGCACTCTGCCAGCATACTCATGTCTGCTGTTGTGAGTTCCGTGTTGCCTGTTACAGCAGCATAGGGCCCATAACCAGTCTGGCTGGGGAAGAAGATGTCGTTGGCGGCATTGCCGTAGAAAGCAATAAGCACATTGCTGCTGATGTCGAACGGTGTGCTGAACGAACCGAACCAAGGGTTGGTCACTTTCTGGATTTCAATGCCTGTAATCTGGCGTGCGATAGCTTCTTTAATTGAAGCCAATTCAGTAAATATCTTACTAATGTTCTTTGTATTGGCTTCAACCTGCGGCTTCAGATCTTCAACTGTCTTAGCAAGGTCGTCTATCTGCTCCTGAAGTGCAGAATCAGCTTTCTCGCTCTCTTCCCTCAACTGACCGATATTTTTGGTGTTGGCGTCAATTTTGCCCTCCATCTCCTTAATCTTTTTGTCAATGAGGTCGTTTAGCTTGCCGGTAAGTTCCGTCACCTTTGTTTGGATGCCTGTGGTGACAGTGCCCAAAGAATCTATTCTGGTATTGAACATACCAACCTTGGTGTCCAACTTCGTGACAGCGTCCTTCAACTCCTGGTTCTCTTGTCCGAGAGAGTCTGTTACGTCGGCAAGAGAATCAACGGAAACCTTCATGGCTGCGTTGTTGGCCGTGAGTTTGTCTATCATGATAGAATCGTACTTAGCAAGAGCCAAAGCCTTGGCTGCCTCCACGGCTACGTCAGCGATACTATCGCCAAGGATCACCATATTGGATTTGATTGTAGTAATGTCAGCCTGATTCATCTTTGCCAACGCCTTCGCACTGTTAGCCGTATCCTGTGCAGCTTCGGCCTGTTGCTTTACAGTCTCAATGATTGCATTTGCGTCTAATATGGCTCTTTCCAACGTTGCCAAACTGTCTTTGATGGCCGTATCGTCATACGTCTCCATACCATCCAATTTCTGCTGTAGACTACCGACAGTTTGCTGCATCAACGTTTGAGCGGTTTGTACATTGGAAACCGTACCGTTGAGAG
The DNA here is from genome assembly GCA_963634425.1 of Bacteroidaceae bacterium. GTDB lineage: Bacteria > Bacteroidota > Bacteroidia > Bacteroidales > Bacteroidaceae > Physcousia. The sequence continues at coordinate 26,578 of CAVHCL010000059.1, read as the reverse complement.
TTTCATAGTTGTTGAGGATGTTGGTGATGTTCTCCACAATTGTTGTTCCGTCAGGCATGGTGCCACACCCGCATGACTTCAACTCCCTCAGTGTGCGCGACATTTCGTCAATCTGCTCTTGGAGGTTCTGTCTTTGCACCTCCCATGCATCTCTAAGACTTTGGTCGTTCTGGAGCAATTTTTGCTCAAGGGCGTTAATTTTGTTGTCCAAGTCAAAGTAAGCGTCATCGCTCGTGTCCTTACAGCCTACGAACGCCCCCATGGCAACTGACAAAGCTGCAAGCATGAGAATCCGAAAAACTTTTCTTTTCATCATAACATTTTTTATATTTTAAATAAATTAGTTTCAACTAAAAAGTTGGTACGGCGTCGTACATCTCTATAACTGTGGACGACGACCATACGGCCAATATGCTTTCTTTGGTCTTCGCTTCCTTTACGATTCTTTATAATGATATTTTAACGTTGCTTTTGTCTTTGCCACACACGCCTCCCACACAATTCCACACCTTGTGTTGTGGGCAAAGGTACAACTACTTTTTAGATGAACACTACCACCACAATTGCATTTAATTTTTTTTAACACAATTTTTGCGTTTGCAATTTACCCAATTTGTCATTTACACATATTAGTCGTAACTTTGCGGTCAAAAATCACAAACAGGACGTTAAAATGAACTTCATAGAAGAACTCAGGTGGAGAGGCATGGTGCATCAGATGATGCCTGGGACGGAAGAACTTCTCTCAAGTGGTATGCAGACCGCATACGTAGGTATAGACCCCACGGCGGACAGCCTTCACATAGGGCATCTCTGTGGAGTGATGATGTTGCGTCATTTCCAAAGATGCGGGCACAAGCCATTGGCATTGGTTGGAGGTGCTACGGGCATGATAGGAGACCCAAGCGGCAAGAGTCTGGAACGCAACTTGCTGAACGAGGAAACTCTGCGCCACAACGTACATCGTATAAAGGAACAGTTGTGCCGTTTCCTTGACTTTGACAGCGATGCGCCAAATTCGGCAGAGATGGTTAACAACTACGACTGGATGAAAGACTTCACGTTCCTGGACTTCGCCCGCGAGATAGGCAAGTGCATTACCGTTAACTACATGATGGCAAAAGACAGCGTGAAGCGTCGCCTGAACGGTGAGGCTCAGGACGGGATGTCTTTCACCGAGTTCACCTACCAACTACTCCAAGGTTACGACTTCCTGCACCTTTATGAGACCAAAAACTGCAAGCTGCAAATGGGCGGGAGCGACCAATGGGGCAACATCACCACCGGCACCGAACTGATAAGACGCAAGTTAGGCAACGAGAACGAAGCTTTTGCCCTCACTTGCCCACTCATAACAAAAGCCGACGGCCGAAAGTTCGGCAAGACAGAGAACGGCAACATTTGGCTGGACCGCAAGCGCACAAGCCCTTACACATTCTACCAGTTCTGGCTTAACGTTGCAGACGATGACGCAGAACGGTACATCAAGATATTCACCAGTCTGGACAAAGACACCATAGACGCACTGACGGAGGAACACAAGCAAGACCCAGGACGCAGAGTCCTGCAGAAGAGGCTTGCCGAAGAAGTGACCGCAATGGTGCACGGCAAGGAAGACCTGGAACTGGCGATGGAGGCAAGCGATATCCTCTTCGGCAAAGCTACCAAAGAAAGTCTTGTCAAGCTGGACGAACAGACGCTGCTTGATGTCTTCAATGGTGTGCCTCAGTTTGAGATCAGCAAGTCGTTGCTGGAAGGCGAAGGTGTGAAAGCCATAGACCTGTTGGCAGAACACACCTCATGTTTCTCCTCCAAGGGCGAGATGCGCAAACTGACACAAGGCGGAGGCGTGTCTGTGAACAAGGAAAAACTTTCAGACCCCAACAAGATGATCTCCTCCGCAGACCTTTTGGACGGCAAATACATACTCGCACAACAAGGCAAAAAGAAGTACTTCCTGTTGACTGTGAAGTGAAAGAGGGTTGTCAAGAAAATCAAACGGCACATGAAACTCAGGCCTTCCGCAAAAAACAGACTCGTTTTTTTGGCACTTATGAAGAATTGACGTACCTTTGCGGACGATAAGGCCTCGCTGCGGGTAAAGGCAGCCTCAGGATTGGGCTATGGTGTAATGGTAGCACAAGACATTTTGGTCGTCTTAGTCTTGGTTCGAACCCAGGTAGCCCAACCTAAGAAAGCGCGAAGGAAGACATCCTCCGCGCTTTTTTGCAACATTTAACTGAATTATTAAACCCGAGAACTGATTTCGGTTCTCCCAAGCCCATTTATGTGGGGAAAAAAACGTACCTTTGCACCGCAATTGCGTGGTGAACAAACAGATGTCAGCAAAAAGACTTTTGATAGAGACGTACGGTTGCCAGATGAACGTGGCAGACAGCGAAGTGGTAGCCTCCGTGATGGGAATGGCAGGATACGAGGTATGCGAGTCCATAGACGAGGCCAATGCCGTATTCCTGAACACGTGTTCGGTGAGGGACAATGCCGAACAGAAAATTCTGAGCCGCCTGGAATATCTGAACAGCCTGAAGAGGAAAGGCCGCAAGATTATCGTCGGCGTACTAGGCTGCATGGCCGAGAGGGTGAAAGAAGAACTTATAGAGAAATACCATGCTGACATAGTGGCTGGACCCGACGCATACATGTCGCTGCCAGACCTCGTGGCACAGGTGGAGTGTGGACACAAAGCGATAAACGTGGAGTTGTCCGCCACCGAGACTTACAGAGACGTGGTGCCGCAGAGAATATGCGGAGTGCACATAGGAGGTTTCGTAAGCATAACGAGAGGCTGCAACAATTTCTGCCATTACTGCATAGTGCCATACACACGTGGGAGGGAGAGAAGCCGCGACACGGAAAGCATCCTTCGCGAGTGCCGCGACCTGAGAGACAAAGGCTACAAGGAGGTGACACTGCTTGGGCAGAATGTCAACAGTTACAGAGACATCCGTGAGGACGGCACCGAGGTGGAGTTTCCCCAACTACTGCGAACGGTGGCAAGGGAAGTGCCCGAGATGAGAGTAAGGTTCACCACATCGCACCCAAAAGACATGAGCGACGAGACACTGCGCACCATAGCCGAGGAACCTAACGTCTGTCATCACATACACCTGCCTGTGCAAAGCGGAAGCGACCGCATATTGAAGCTGATGAACAGGAAATACACTCGTGCATGGTATCTTGACAGAGTTGCCGCCATAAGGCGCATCATTCCCGACTGTGCCATTACCACAGACATATTCGCCGGGTACTGTGGCGAGACGGAAGAAGATCATCTGATGAGCCTCAGCCTGATGAGGGAGTGTGCGTACGACGGCGCATTCATGTTCAAGTACAGCGAACGTCAGGGCACATACGCAAGCAAACATTTGCCAGACGACATAGACGAAGACACCAAGACCAGAAGACTGAACGAACTGATAGCCTTGCAAAACGAGCTCTCGGCAGAGAGCAACCGCCGCTGCATAGGACAAACGTACGAGATATTGGTGGAAGGCGTCAGCAAAAGAAGCCGCGAGCAACTCTTCGGACGTACCGGGCAGAACAAGGTGGTGATAATTGACCGCAACGGACACCACATAGGTGAGACAGTGAGGGTAAAAATCACAGGAAGCAGCAGTGCCACCCTGAAAGGTGTGGATGTGTGCGACAAGGGAAAGGAGGCTACTGAATGAGAAAGAAACACCCCTCATGGTTGATGCAAGCTGTCACCAGCACCATCAGCACCACCATGGTATTAGTGCTACTCGGGACTGTGACACTGGCAATGCTGACGGCCAAGGCATTGGGCGACTACGTGAAAGAGAACCTCGTGGTGGCTGTGATGCTGGAAGACGGCACACAAAAGGAAGAGGCCGGGAAAATATTGGCGGAACTGCAGGAAAAGCCATACACCTGCTCAATAAACTACATAAGCCCCGAACAGGCTCTGGAAGAACAGATAGAAAGCATGGGGTCGGAGCCGACGGACTTCCTCGGCGAAAACCCATTCTCCATAACGTTGGAGGTTAGGATGAACTCCGACTACACGTGCAGCGACAGTCTCGCATGGATTTCGTCCGAACTGAAAGCCCTGCCGACCGTGACAGACGTTATCTACCAAAAGGACTTGGTGGACGGTCTCAACCACAATCTCAAGCGTGTATCCATACTCTTGTTGGCAGTGGCACTGCTGTTGGTGGTAGTGTCTTTAGTGTTGATAAACAACACGGTCAGGTTGAGCGTGTTCAGTCATCGTTTCACTATCCGCACCATGAAACTGGTGGGAGCGAGATGGAGTCTGATACGCCGTCCGTTCATAAAAATCGCTTGTTGTATAGGCGTTACATCTGCATTCCTCGCCTGCGGCATCTTACTCTCGTGCATAGAGTGGGCCGAGAGGTACGACTCGGCAGTAGCCCGATACGTTACGCTTACAGATATGGGCATAACGGCAGCGACGCTTTTGGCCACAGGATTGACAATAACAATAGCGTGCACGTACATGTCGGTGACAAACTTGCTGAGGAAACGAGGCGACGAGATGTACTGAAAGCTGCTGACAGAACACATTAAACTCAAAGATATGAACAACTACGCATTCACAAAGAAAAACTACATTCTGCTGGCCATAGGCATGGCAATAGTGATAGCGGGACTGATATTGATGTCGGGACCAGGCAGCACAGAGGAGGTGTTCAATGCGGACATCTTCAGCACACGCCGCATCAAAGTGGCTCCCTTGGTAAGCCTCATCGGCTTCGTGTTCATAATGGTGGCCATCATGTACAAGGGCAAAAACAAGAATAAAAGCAACGACTAACACACAGACTACATGGATGTAATAGAAGCTTTGATATTAGGTTTGGTGCAGGGACTCACCGAATACCTGCCAGTCAGCAGCAGTGGCCATCTGGCTATCGGTGCAGCTATTTTTGATATAAACGGAGAGGAAAACCTTGCCTTCACCATACTTGTACACGTGGCCACTGTGCTCTCTACGCTCGTCATACTGTGGCGCGAAATAAGCTGGATATTGAAAGGGCTATGCAAATGCCGTCTCAACGACGAGACAAAATACGTCATCAATATCGCCATCTCCATGATTCCTGTAGGTATCGTGGGCGTGTTCTTCAAAGACTACGTGGAAATGATATTCGGCTCTGGCCTGACGATTGTAGGCATCATGCTCTGCTGCACAGCCGCACTGCTCACATTTTCTTTCTTTGCCAAGCCTCGGCAAAAAGAACACATCTCCATGCGCGATGCTTTCATAATAGGTCTTTCCCAGGCGTTGGCCGTGTTGCCTGGATTGTCCCGTTCCGGCACGACCATTGCCTGTGGGCTGCTCAACGGCAACAAGAAAGAACAACTTGCGCAGTTTTCTTTTCTCATGGTCATCCCACCGATATTGGGCGAGGCTCTGCTTGACGCATTCAAGGTGATGAAGGGCGAAGCCGTCTTTGGCGAAGCCGACCCCAAAGCACTTGCCGTAGGTTTTATTGCTGCCTTTGTCTCCGGCTGCATCGCATGCAAATGGATGATAAACATCGTGAAGAAAGGCAAGCTGATATATTTCGGCATTTACTGCGCCGTGGCTGGCGTACTGGTTTTGGTTCTTGGATAGTGACACTCTGCGCATGGATTTCATAGAAGGGGAGATACTGCATTTCGACAAGCCTCTGAAGTGGACAAGCTTTGACCTTGTGGCAAAAGTGAGGCGCACACTCTGCCGACATCTTGGCGTAAAGAAACTGAAAGTGGGACACGCCGGCACACTGGACCCTCTTGCGACAGGCGTGGTGACTATATGCACGGGGCACGCCACAAAACGGATAGAGGAACTGCAAACGCATACCAAGGAGTACGTGGCCACGCTGCAACTGGGAGCAACCACACCGTCGTATGACATGGAACAACCCGTAAATGCCACTTTCCCCACAGGGCACATAACACGCAAAGCTGTGGAAGAGACTCTTGCCACCTTCGTCGGAGTCATAGAACAAGTGCCGCCTTCGTTCTCAGCATGTAAGGTGGACGGGAAAAGAGCCTACAATCTGGCACGCAGGGGAAAAGACGTGGAACTGAAGCCCAAGACGTTGGTAATAGATGACATAGAGCTGTTGGAGTTTGACTCCTCTGCCATGCTTGCCACTATACGCGTGGTGTGCGGAAAGGGAACATACATCAGAGCGTTGGCACGCGACATTGGCGAGGCGTTGCACAGCGGAGCGTACCTGACATCCCTGAGACGAACCAAAGTAGGGAACACGAGAGTGGAGGACTGTATAGACATAGACGATTTTCAAAGACAATACGCCGTATGACGCATAGAAACACTCCAACAACACATATATAGTATTATGTGTGTAGGCATAGCAAAATAAACAATAATACAAAAACAAGCAAGATACAAAAGTATGAAGTTGTCACAATTCAGATACAAACTGCCGGAAGACAGAATAGCCCAGTACCCAACCCCGTTCCGCGATGACTGCAAACTGATGGTTATACACACCAAAAGCGGAGTGATAGAACACAGGGAGACGTTTCGCGACATCTTGGACTATTTTGACGAGAAAGACACCTTCGTATTCAATGACACCAAGGTGTTCCCTGCACGTCTGTACGGCAACAAGGAGAAGACTGGCGCAACGATAGAGGTATTTCTGCTGAGGGAGCTCAATCCCAATATGCGCCTTTGGGATGTGCTGGTGGACCCTGCACGCAAGATACGCATAGGCAACAAGTTGTATTTCGGCGAAGACGAATCCATGGTGGCGGAGGTGATAGACAACACCACCAGCAGGGGGCGCACCCTGCGTTTCCTGTACGACGGAGACCACGAAGAGTTCAAACGCTCGCTCTTCGCTTTGGGAGAAGCACCTCTGCCAAAGGAATTCATCAAACGCCCCGCCACACACGAAGACCTTGAAGACTTCCAATGTATATTTGCCAAGAACGAAGGTGCCGTGACCGCACCCGTCTCCGGGCTGCACTTCTCTCCACAACTGATGAAGCTTATGGAGATAAAGGGCATGGAAACCGCATACGTGACACTGCACTGCGGACTTGGCAATTTCCGCGAAATAGACGTGGAAGACCTTACCAAGCATAAGACCGACGGCGAAGAAATGCACATAGTGGCTGAAGCCTGCGACACAATAAACAGGGCAAAGGAACAAGGGCACAAAGTGGTGGCTGTTGGGACGACGGTGCAGAAAGCTCTGGAAACAGCCGTCAGCGCAGACATGAGGCTGAAGGAGTTCGACGGATGGACCAACAAGTTCGTTTTCCCGCCATACGACTTCAAGATAGCTGATGCCATGGTGGCGAACTTTTACCCTCCATGCAGCACACAATTGATGATGGTGTGTGCGTACGGCGGCTACGACCTCATGATGATGGCCTACAAACAGGCGGTAAGATACAACGAGAACGACCCGGAAGGGAGATACCGATTTGGCACGTACGGAGATGCCATGCTCATACTCAGTGATTGATGCACACCCTTTATCTCGGACTCGGAAGCAACCTCGGTGACAGGCGTGCGCTTATCCGGGAAGCGATACGTCTTTTGGAAGAATGTGTGGGAGATGTGGCGAGAGTCTCCGGCATCATGGAGACGAAGCCTTGGGGATTCGTGTCGGACAATAAATTTCTCAACGCCGCCTGTTGTGTGCACACGTCACTGACACCAGAGGAATGCCTAAAGAGAACACAGGAGATAGAACGGATATTGGGGCGCAGGCAAAAGAGCCGCAGACACGTCTACCAAGACCGCACCATAGACATTGATCTGCTGATGTACGACCAGTTGCGTGTCTCCACACCCACACTCACTCTTCCTCACCCACATATCATGGAAAGAGACTTCGTGAGGATACCTTTGCTGGAGATAATGACACCACAGAGCCCAAAAGATAGTTCAAAAAAAACATGACCCCATGCACAGTGGGGGCTTCAGTAAAACAAAAATAATCCCAAATATTATGGTTGTTTCATACACGCATTCGACAAAAATGCGTAACTTTGCGGCGTGAAATAAAATGTGGATAGATTTGGGCTGCTTGCAACCACAGAAAAAAA
>CAVHCL010000059.1:0-18483 GCA_963634425.1 Bacteroidaceae bacterium | reverse complement strand
CTCTTACACGTTTCTCACGCATTTATGCCCTATTCTTTCCCCATTACTTTATATACAAATTTAAAAAAAACAAAAAGTATGGGTTATCTATTTACCTCAGAATCTGTGTCCGAAGGTCATCCTGACAAGGTGGCCGACCAGATTTCGGATGCCGTGTTGGACAAGCTCCTGGCATTCGACCCTCAGTCTAAAGTTGCCTGCGAAACTCTCGTCACCACTGGGCAAGTGGTGATGGCAGGCGAAATCAGGACTAACGCGTACGTTGATCTGCAGCGTATCGCACGCGAAGTCATCAACCGTATCGGCTACACCAAGAGCGAGTATATGTTCGACGGCAACAGCTGCGGCGTGTTTAGTGCGATACACGAGCAAAGCGCAGACATCAACCGCGGCGTCGTGCGCAAGGACACCGCATCCCAAGGAGCCGGCGACCAAGGTATGATGTTCGGCTATGCCACCAACGAGACGGACAACTATATGCCCGTAAGCCTTGACCTGGCGCACAAACTGCTGATGGTATTGGCGGAGATAAGAAAGGAGGGCAAGGAGATGACTTATCTGCGCCCCGACTCAAAGAGCCAAGTGACAATAGAGTACGATGACAACGGTGTTCCACAACGCATAGACACAATAGTGGTGTCCACACAGCACGACGATTTCGACACCGATGAGGCCATGCAACAACGCATCACCAAAGACGTGAAGGAAATACTCATCCCGCGGGTTCTGTCGGAGATAAAATCGGAGAGGGTGAAAGCTCTCTTCAACGACCGGATAAAATATCACGTAAACCCAACAGGCAAGTTCGTGATAGGAGGTCCCCACGGAGACACCGGCCTCACAGGGCGGAAGATTATCGTGGACACATACGGAGGCAAAGGAGCCCACGGTGGCGGTGCCTTCAGCGGCAAGGACCCGTCCAAGGTAGACCGTAGTGCCGCCTATGCGGCAAGACACATAGCCAAGAATATGGTGGCAGCCGGTGTGGCAGACGAGATGCTGGTGCAGATCAGTTATGCGATAGGTGTGGCAGACCCCGTAAGCATATACGTGGACACATACGGCAGTAGCCACGTGAACATGACCGACGGGGAAATAGCGGAGAAGGTGAACTCCCTCTTCGACCTACGCCCGTATGCTATAGAGCAGCGGCTGAAACTGCGCAACCCCATCTATGAGGAGACCGCAGCATATGGACACATGGGGCGCGAGCCCAAGACGGTGACCAAGCGTTTCGAGTCGCTCTACCACGAGACCAAGGAAGTGGAGGTGGAACTCTTCACATGGGAGAAACTCGACTACGTGGACACTATACGCAAAACATTCTCGCTATGAACAAAGTCCGCAACATCTGTGTCTACTGCGCCAGCAGCTCCAAGATAGACAGTGCCTATTTTGAAGCCGCAGACCTTTTGGGCAGACTGATGGCCAAACAAGGTATAACTCTTATAAATGGCGCCGGCAACATGGGGCTGATGCGAGCTTGCGCTGACGGCTGCATGGAAGCCGGAGGCAAGGCCATAGGAGTGATTCCCTCGTTTATGATAGCCGAAGGATGGTGCCACAACGGGATGACACAGATAATAGAGACCAGTAACATACACACCCGGCAGGAGAAGATGGCAGAGATGAGCGACGCTGCCATCTTCCTCCCCGGAGGATGCGGCACTATGGCAGAACTGACCGAACTAATCACGTGGAAACAACTCGGCATATATCTCAAGCCCCTGGTACTGCTGAACACGCAAGGGTACTTTAACCCCATGCTGGAAGTTCTGCGCCAAGCCATAGACCAGAACTTCATGAGGCTGCAGCACACCGACATCTGGCAGGTGGCTGAGACACCCGACGAGGCTCTGCGCCTTGCCGCCACTCTCCCTCTGTGGGACAAAGACATAAGACGATTTGCGGCAACATGACGGACGATCCACGCATAGAGACCACTTACTTCGTTTTGCCGGAAAGTGCGACAGACACCACAGAAAGTCTCGTTGCGGAATGGTTCGGAATGGGGTATTTTCAAGATGCGCCGTGGACGCACCCGGAAAAGCCTTACAGACAGAACGGCATCAGCGGCACTCCTCTGCGGTACTCTCTCGGCAACGATGCGGGGCTAAGTGCGTTGGCTTTCTTCTGCACAATCCTCTTCATCTTGGTTGTGCGCGACGTGAAAAGGAGCTTACTGCAAGCCACAAAATCCTTTTTCTTCCTTTCCGTGCGCACATCCGCCACAGACGACCGGGGGGCGGACAGAGAGAATAGTGGGGAAAAAGACAGATATCTGCGTTCCGCTTTCGGCACAAGCTTCCTCATGTGTCTTTTGGGAGGCATGGGAGTTTTCGTGTACTTCTGTGCGGAGGACAAGGTGCAGACAGATGGCATCCGCCCTTACGTCTACACCGGAGTCTATGCGGGACTCTTGGCTGCCTATATGCTGTTCCGTCTTTTCGCATGCCAGTTTGTCCATTGGGTGTTTTTCAACAAGTCACAGACTGCGGTATGGAACAAAACAAATTATTACACCATCAATTTTGAGGGTTTGGTATGCATTCCCATACTTACATTCTCGCTCTTCGGCAGCATTCCCACACGGATGGCTGTCTTGTATCTGCTGACTGTCATCTTTCTGTGCAAGTTACTTTCGTTTTACAATACATTTAGAATATTTTTCGGTAAACTTCATGGTCTGTTGCATCTTTTTGTGTACCTTTGCACGCTTGAAATAACACCGCTGTTGGTGTTGGTTAAGGCTCTGACCTCTGTGGCACTGGGATTGACAATAAAAAATTAAGACATAAAGCAGGAGAAATGATAAAAAAAATACTCGTATCGCAGCCTCGCCCGACATCTGAAAAATCTCCGTATTTCGACATTGCAGAACGTCTGAACGTGGAGATTGTTTTCCGTCCGTTCGTCAAGGTGGAAAGCATCACGCCAAAAGAGTTCCGTCAACAGAAAATCAGTATTCTCGAACACACTGCGGTCATTTTCACTTCACGGCACGCTATAGACAACTTCTTCTCTCTGTGTCACCAGATGCGTCTTGTCATCCCCGAGGATATGAAGTACTTCTGTATCACAGAGGCAGTGGCTCTGTACATCCAAAAGTACGTGCAATACCGCAAGCGCAAAGTGTTTTTCGGCAGCACAGGCAAGATAGAGGACTTGTTGCCGCTCATACTCAAGCACAAAACCGAGAAATACTTCATCCCCCAGAGCGACGTACACAACAACGACTTCTCCGACTTGCTCAGCAGCAAGATGATTTTCCATTCAAACGGCGTGATGTACCGTACGGTGAGCAACGACTTCGGCAAGGACGAGCCTTTCGACTACGACATGGTCATATTCTTCTCTCCGAGCGGAATACATGCGCTGAAGAAAAACTTCCCCAACTTTGAGCAGAAAGACACCGTGATAGGGACTTTCGGTCCAGCCACAGCCAAAGCCGCACGTGATGCTGGTCTACGTCTTGACTTGGAGGCTCCGTCGCCCGAATATCCAAGCATCACATCGGCCATCAGTTCCTATGTGACGAAGGCAAATGGTTGACACTCCCAAATTTTCGCTGCCCAAGACAGAACGCACCTCCAGCCGCAAGACAATAGAACGGATGTTCGGCAGTGGGAGCAAGTCTGTGTCATCATTCCCATTGCGAGCTGTGTTCATGCAGTCGGAGGGCAGTACTTCTGACATAATGGTGTCGGTCTCCAAGAAACACTTCAAGCGTGCCGTCAAGCGCAACCGTATAAAAAGGCAGATAAGGGAGGCCTACCGTCTCAACAAACACATTCTCGACACCGTGGGGACACCTTTTCATATAGCGTTCCTGTGGAGAGACAGCAAAGAGGCGGATTCCAAGACGGTGGTAGAGAAGACACGCCTACTTCTGTGCCGCATCACAGAGTCGCTTTCCGCAAAAGAGCACGATGAACAAGGTTTCTGATTTCCTCTCTATGCTGCTGATACTGCCCATCAGGTTCTACCAGCTATGTATCTCTCCCCTTTTTCCTCCCTCGTGCAGATTTACCCCCACGTGCAGCCAATACGCAATAGAGGCCTTGAAAAAGCACGGTCCCCTGAAAGGACTCTGGCTGGCTGTAAGAAGAATTCTCAGATGCCACCCTTGGGGCGGGCACGGCTACGACCCTGTGCCATGAACTTTCCCTGCGTCAACTTCCACACTCATCACCCGTGCTTCACCAACGAGATTTCCCTCGGCAAGGAGGAAGCGGTGCTTGACAAACGTCTCGCCGTCCCCATGGAACGACAGATAGAGGACTTCCGTCAAAGCGTCAGGGACAACGACCTCAATGGACACTTCCTCACTGTGCACTGCGTGAGAGCCTTGGACGAAATGCTCTGTATAAAGAAGGAAATGCACCCCGTGCGACCATGGATGCTTCACGGCTTCAGAGGAAAGCCGCAGCAACTGCGCTCCATTCTCTCAGCCGGCATATATGTGTCGTTCGGCTTGCTTTTCAACAAAGAGAGCCTATGCGAATGCCCCCTCTCCCGGCTTTGCATAGAGACGGACGACACGCCGACACCCATATTGCCGCTCTACGAGACGATAGCGCGTATCCGCAACATGGAGCTGGACAAACTGAAAGAGGCAATGCTGCTAAACGGAAGCGTTTTGCTGCAAAAAAGCCTTCTTGATTGCGCAACATAGATTTTTTTTGTAACTTTGCGAGACTTTTTAACACCATTAACGTTGTTTTTTTAACAAAACTGAAATAAAAACGAGCATACATTCGCCATTATGGAATTTAACAAAATCACAGCGGCAGAAGCCGCAGCAATGATTCAGAACGGACAGAGCGTCGGTCTGAGTGGTTTCACACCAGCCGGAGTTGCCAAATGCACACCGGCAGAAATAGCCAAGAAAGCAGAGGCGGAACATGCGGCAGGACGCGAGTTCAAGGTCAGCATTTTCACCGGGGCAAGCACGGGACAGAGTTGCGACGGAGCGTTGAGCAACGCCCGCGCCATAGAGTTCCGCGCACCGTACACCACCAATCCCGACTTCCGCAAGAACGTAAACCAAAACACGCTCCACTACAGCGACCTCAACCTCTCCAACATGGCCACACAGCTGCGCCAGGGCTACCTTGGCGACGTGGACTGGGCAGTCATTGAAGCCTGCGCCCTGGAAAAGGTGGGCAACAAGGCACGCATCTACCTCACCGCCGCCGGAGGCATCAGCCCCACGGTATGCCGTCTCGCTAAAAACGGCATCATCATAGAACTCAACGCATTCCACAGCCCCAAGAGCAAAGGCATACACGATGTCTACGAGATAGAAGACCATCCATTCCGCAAACCCATCATGATTTGCAAGGCCAGCGACCGCATAGGCAAGCCCTACATTGAGGTTGACGCCGACCGCATTGTGGGCGTGGTGGAATGCAACGTCCCCGACGAGGCACGCAGCTTCAAAGACCCCGACCCCATAACTACACAGATTGGGCAGAACGTGGCGGATTTCCTGCTCGCTAACCTCCGCAGCGGACTCATCCCCAAGTCGTTCCTCAACCTACAGAGCGGTGTGGGAAGCGGAGCTAACGCAGTGCTCGGCGCATTGGGAGAGTGCCCCGAAGTGCCCAACTTCAACATCTACACCGAGGTGCTGCAGGACGCTCCCGTACATCTGATGAAGGAGGGAAGGGTGCTGAGTGCGTCCACCTGCTCGCTCACCGTCACAAACGAATGTCTGCAGGACATCTACGACAACATGGACTTCTTCAAGGACAAACTCGTGCTGCGCCCCTCCGAAATAAGCAACTCGCCGGAGGTGATAGCGCGCATAGGAGTGTGTGCCCTCAACACCGCCATTGAGTGCGACATATACGGACACGTCAACTCCACCAAGATTTGCGGAACCAAGATGATGAACGGTATCGGCGGCAGTGCCGACTTCGCATCCTCGGCATACCTGTCCATCTTCACCTGCGGTTCCACAACCAAGGGGGGAGCCATCAGCAGCATTGTGCCGTTCGCAAGCCACATAGACCACACCAACCACTACGTCGATGCGGTAATCACCGAATACGGCGTGGCTGACCTACGCCACAAGAGCGATATGCAGAAAGCGGAAGCTCTCATACAGGTGGCGCACCCCGACTACCGCCCGATGCTGCGCGATTACCTGAGCATCTCGCAGAAGAACGGTGGACACACGCACCACACGCTAAGCGCGGCGTTCGCCATGCACGACACGTTCATGCGCAAGGGCGATATGCGTCTCACCGACTTCACCGAATACATCAAGTGACATTCCACCTATGACAAGCATAAAAACTCTACAAAATGTAGAGAATATAGGACTTCTATAATCTATGCAATACGGTGCAGCGTTCACGCTGCACCGTATTGGTAATAAATATGTAAGCGGTCTTACCCGAAAGTCTCCACCTCAGCGGAGTAGTGCCCATAGATGTATTCCACTATCAGCCTACCATACTTGCCCTGCGCTGCCAGACGGTTGGCCACCATGCCCATGGTGCGCCGCCAGTTTATCTCCACGCAGGGACAGATGCCGTCACGGCATACCATCATGTCCACGCCCACAGGACCACGGTAGCTGAAACGGCTCAGATAACGTTCCCACCAATGACGTATCTCCACCAGAGAAACCAGCGGCACGTACTGGAGTAGCCATTGCATCTTTTCGCCCTCAGGAGCCACCCAATTGCCTGTGTACGAGCCCACCTTCCCAGTGTAGAAAAGGCTGAGCCCCTGGTACTGCACGCCGCCGTGTCCGTCAAGCTGAAACTCGAATGCGAAATCGGCAAACTTCTCAAGTTCCTCCTCCACCACCACACAGCCCTGTCTCTTCATTGCCCGCGCACACCAGTGCCGCAGGTTGGGTGCGGCAGAACGCATCAACCCTTTGCCGCTGCTGCTCCAGGGTGTCTTCAGTATGTGGGGACATCCATCGGCGAGCATGTCCTCCACCTCTTCCCACGAACGGCACAGCACCGAATGGCCTCTCAACAAATCACCTATAAGCTTGTCGGCTATCTGCTCCGCCAGAGCGTCCACCGCAGTGGCGCGGTGCGAGAGCTTGCGTATCATGTCCATCTCCTCTTTGTCAGGCATGAACTCGGGACGCACCCCTGCCTGCCGGAGCTGGTGGATGAGAGCCGGACTCCATCCCCACGGAGCCACAGTATCGCCCGCCGACAAGGCTATGGGACTTTCGCCGTCCCACACAGTGTCACTCTCCTCGGCCCACCAGGAGGGAAGCCAGTAAAGTTCGCGCCTCATCTGTCTTATGGAGTCGGGAGCCGTGTACCCGGGCTTCCCGTCGGCAAGAGCCATATCGTTTTCTGGATTGAAAATATGCAGTGTCATGGTGCAAAGGTAGGGGTTTTATTTTGCCGTTCCAAAAAAACACTGTACTTTTGCGAAAACTAAAAAACAGACAACCCCTGCCGGGGCGGTTTTTCTCAATGTATGGAACACGCTGTAGATATCTTCATCCATTCGCATGACGTGGAACACGCTGTCACGGCGGCGCAGTTTGAAAACGATCCTCTTGTAAATGCAGTGCATCTTGTGGGGGAACACTCCATGCACTCCACCCAAACGCTGTGCATGATGGCGGAAAAGGCGGAAGCCAAGTACTCGCTGATATACCTCAAGGATGAGGGGCTCATGATGGGATACCACGCCTTGGACAGAATGCTCACGGTGGCAGAGGATAGCGGTGCGCCCATGCTCTATGCCGACCACCACATCGTCACCCCTGACGGTGAGAGTCACGCCATGCCGCTCATCGACTACCAGACGGGATCTGTGAGGGACGACTTCCAGACGGGAAGCGTGCTTCTCGTGCGCACCGACGTGCTGAAAGAATATGCGGCACAGGAACAGCTGCACCGGTACAGATACGCCGCACTTTACGACTTCCGCCTCTTCGTGAGCCGCAAGGCACTGCCTTTCCACATTGACGAATATCTGTACACCGAGGTAGAGACGGACACAAGACTGAGCGGACAAAAGCAGTTCGACTATGTGGACCCACGCAACCGCGACAGGCAGCTGGAAATGGAAAGAGCCTGCACACGCCATCTCCGTGCCATCAACGCTTACCTGCATGGCGACGAGAATGACGATATAAACTTCGGAGAAGGCTCCTTCGAGGTGGAAGCTTCCGTGGTCATCCCCGTACGCAACAGGGTGCGCACCATACGCGACGCCATCAACAGCGTGCTGGAGCAGGACACCACATTCCCATTCAACGTGATAGTGGTGGACAACGGAAGCACAGACGGCACCACAGAGGCCATACGCGAGTTGGCTGCAGACCGGAGAGTGCTGCACGTCATACCCGAACGCAACGACCTTGGCATAGGCGGATGTTGGAATCTGGCCGTACACCACCCGAAAGCAGGACGTTTCGTGGTGCAACTCGACAGCGACGACCTCTACAGCTCACGCGCCACACTCCAACGTATAGTGGACGCTTTCTATCAGGAGAACGCCGCCATGGTGATAGGCTCGTACCGTATGTGCGACTTCCAACTCAACACCCTGCCGCCAGGCCTCATCGACCACAAGGAGTGGACACCGCAAAACGGACGCAACAACGCCTTGAGGATAAACGGACTGGGCGCACCCAGAGCGTTCTATACGCCTGTGCTGCGCAAAATACAGATTCCCAATACCAGCTACGGCGAAGACTATGCGCTTGGACTGATGCTGAGCAGACGCTACCGCATAGGACGCATCTATGACGAGGTGTATCTGTGCCGGAGGTGGGACGGCAATAGCGACGCGGCACTCAGCCAAGAACGTATCAACAAGAACAACCACTACAAGGACAGACTGCGCACAATGGAGATTGCCGCCAGGCAACAACTCAACGCCCATTGGCAGCACAAAGTGACCGACGACGAACTGGAGGAGTTCTTCCGCCTCGAAATGAAACAGTGGAACGAAGCGGCGCAGAGGTACAAGTCCCTGGAAGAACACGTGCAGACCAAGGAGCTGCAAATAGGCGACTCCACCTTGCTCGTGCAGTGGAATCCCGCACGCATCGTCAGCACAGGAGCAAAGATAGACACCAAGACGATAGGCGAACGCCCGTGTTTCCTCTGCGACCAGAACAGACCGCCGCAACAGCACAAACTGATGACGGAGAAACACTACCAGATACTTGTCAACCCGTTCCCCATCCTGCCGCAGCACTTCACCATACCCTCGCGCAGACATACCCCACAGAGCATATACAGCAAATTCGGAAGCCTGCGTAAGATGGCATGGAACATGAAACGGCACATAGTCTTCTACAACGGCCCTTTGTGCGGCGCATCATGCCCGGATCACATGCACTTTCAAGCCGGCAACCGCGGTGTGGTGCCACTCGAGCGCGACTGGGTAATGTACGAAAGCGGACTTAAGAAGCTTTATCCGCTGACCGGAGTACAGACAGCTTCCATGGAGGAGGCTGGCAACACGGGAAGCCGCTGCGGCTTGTATTTGCTCACCGCATATTCTTGTCCAGTGTTCGTGATACGCAGTATGCCGTCCGAGCAAGACAGCCTGCTTTGCCAACGTCTTTACAAAGCCCTCCCGATACACGACGGGGAGACCGAGCCAAGAGTGAACATCGTGTCATGGCATCAGGAAGGAGGATTGTCGCACCCCGACGAGATAGTTACGCTTGTGTTTCCGCGCAGCAAACACCGTCCCGACTGCTACTATGCCGAAGGAGACGGACAAATCCTTGTCAGCCCAGGCGCATTGGACATGTGCGGACTGTTGGTGACACCCAGAGAAGAGGATTTCACACGCATCACGCCGGAGAAGGCAGATGCCATACTTAAGGAAGTCACCATGACTATGGAAGAACTGCAGCCGGTAATAGCACACCTCTCCGGCAAACCGTCGCAGGCGGAACACTCCGACATGCCGGAAAAAGGCGGCAAGGCGGCAGTTCCCAACGTGAACGTGGGAATCCTGTCGGGGACGGAAATCTCTTTCTGCGCCAACGGTTCTTATACGGCCAAGGGGATAACGGTTTCGGGACAACAGAAGGTGACGTGTCAAGACGGATGTATCAGCTGGAACGATGTCCTCTATCAGGATTTGACATTCCGCCCCGACACGGACGACTCCACTTTCAGTCTGTTTGGTGTCACCATAGGCAAGCAGTTCCATTGGGAGAGGCAGCGCACGCAGACGTTTTCCGGAACGCTGCATCTGGTGGTGGACGAGGACAGGATAGTGGCCATCAACCGCCTGCCCATAGAAGAGTATCTCGTCAGCGTCATCAGCAGCGAGATGAAGAGCACGTGCAATGTGGAGTTCCTAAAAGCCTCGGCTGTCATCAGCCGAAGTTGGCTCTTCGCCCAAATGGAGAAACGCAACAGGAAGTCTGCGGATGTCTCGTCATTCTTCCAGTTCCAAAAGACAGACAGTGAATACATACGTTGGTACGACCGTGAAGACCACACCATCTACGATGTCTGTGCAGACGACCATTGCCAGCGTTATCAAGGAGTCACCATGGCTGGCAGCCCTCATGTGCGGGATGCCGTGTTGCAGACGTGTGGGCAAATTCTGAAATACAACGGCGAGGTGTGCGACGCGCGCTTCGGCAAATGCTGCGGAGGACGCACCAACGAGTTCCAGTATTGCTGGGAAAACATCTCCCATCCATATCTTAAATCGGTGGAGGACCCATTCTGCAATACGGACGACGCGCATGTCCTCTCGCAAATACTCAACGACTACGATTTGGAAACCCGTGATTTCCACGACTGGACTGTGGCGTACACCCAAGAAGAAATCCGCTCCCTGATAGAACAGCATACCCATCTTGCCTTCGGGGACATCCTGCGTCTGGAAGCAGAGGAGTGCGGTCCGGGCGGACACATCAGCAGGCTGAGGATTGTAGGCACAAAGAAGACATATGTGATAGGCAAGGAACTGGAGATACGCAAGACGCTCAGCAAGACCCATCTCAAGAGCAGCGCTTTCACTGTGGAGACACAAGATGTAAGGGAAGGCGTGCCGCAACGATTCGTGCTTCACGGACACGGATGGGGACACGGCGTGGGGTTGTGTCAGATAGGAGCGGCAGTGATGGGCAGCAAAGGCTACGCCTACCGTCAGATACTCCGCTACTATTACAAAGAAGCCGACATAGAGAAAGCCTACTGATAAGGTAAGGGTCAAGGGGTCACTTCACCCTTATCAATGTGATGCCGTCGCGGACAGGGAGTATCACTTTCTCAACCCTGTCGTCTGTAGCCACAAGGTCGTTGAACGCCTTTATGCCGGCTGTCTGCGTGTCGCTGTCCTTGGGGTGTTCGTCTACCACATGTCCGTACCACAAGGTGTTGTCCGCCAAGATGAAGCCACCTTTGCGCATTCGCGGCAATACCATGCGGTAGTAGTCCGCGTAATGCCGTTTGTCTGCATCTATAAACGCCATGTCCCACACCACATCCATCTGCGGCACCAACTGTAGTGCGTCGCCTATGTGCAGATGCAAACGATGGGCAAAAGCACTGCCGTCAAACCACTTGCGTATGAAATCCTCCTGCTCGTCGAATATCTCAAACGTGTGAAGCTCGGCTCCGTCGTCCAGACCTTCTGCCATGGACAATGCGCTGTAGCCGCTGAACGTCCCCAGTTCAAGCAACATACGGGGACGTACCATCTCCACGAGCATCTTCAACAGACGACCCTGCAAATGTCCGCTGGCCATCTGCCCGTACGCCAAGCGCAACTGCGTGTCGCGCCACAGAGAGTGCAGGTATTCCCCCTCCGGCTCTATGTGCGACAATATGTATTCGTCCAACCGCTGGTGCTGATCCACGCTTATTCGGCTTTCTTCCCGGCACTGTCCAGTAGTGCCTCTATGGCAAGGCGGTAGCTGTCAAGTCCGAAGCCGCATATCACGCCCTTGCATCCAGGACTGATAAGGCTGTGGCGACGGAACTCCTCGCGTTGGTGCACATTGCTGATATGCACCTCCACGGTGGGCGTGCTCACAGCCTTCAGCGCATCCAATATGGCCACACTGGTATGGGTGTACGCTCCCGCATTGAGTACGATGCCGTCGCGGTCGAACCCCACCTCCTGTATCTTGTTTATTATCTCGCCTTCCAAGTTGCTCTGGTAATAGTCTATACGCACTTTTGGAAAACGTGTGCGCAAGTCTTTCAGATAGTCTTCCCATGCGCGCTTGCCGTAGATTTCCGGTTCTCTGATGCCCAAGAGATTAAGATTCGGGCCGTTGATAATTTGTATTCTCATGATTTGTGTGTATCTTTGTCGCTACAAAGATAACAAAAAAGCTTGAAGTGGTGTCTTCCGACGAATAAAATGTGTTGGAAAAGTGAAAATATGAATTGGCAGCTTTCAAATACCGGGAGTGTGAGTCCGCAGATAGTGCGCCGCTACCTGCAGTACCTTCGTCTGGAGCGTTCGTACACCGACAACACATTGGACGCATACATGAAAGACTTGCAGAAGCTGCTCAACTTCCTGTCCGACGAGGGACTGGACTTCAGACAAGTGGGCATAGAAGACCTCGACCGTTTCGCAGTCTCGCTGGGAGAAAGCGGAGTCGCGGCGAGAAGCGTGGCAAGAATTCTCAGTGGCGTGAGGTCGTTTTACAGGTTTCTGGTGCTGGAGAAGGAAGTGGAGGCCGACCCCACAGAACTGCTCTCCAACCCCAAGACGGGCAAACACCTTCCCGAAGTGTTGAGCATCCACGAGATAGATGACATAGAAGCCGCCATAGACCTAAGTAAGCCAGAGGGCGTAAGGGACTATGCCATAGTGGAGGTTCTCTATGGGTGCGGACTGAGGATAAGCGAGCTGTGCAACTTGAAGATGGACCAGCTCTATCTGGAGAACGGGTACATAAGAGTGTTGGGCAAGGGACGCAAAGAGAGGCTTGTCCCAATAGACGCAGAGGCTGTACGCAGGCTGAGAGACTGGTTCGCCGTACGGCAAGGACACACCATGAAACCCGGACACGAGGACTATGTGTTCGTGTCTTTGGCACGCGGCACACGGCTCAGCCGCATCACGCTCTTTGTCTACATAAAGGGCTATGCGCAGAAAGCCGGGATAAGAAAAAACATCAGCCCGCACACTTTCCGCCACAGTTTTGCCACGCACTTGTTGGAAGGAGGCGGCAATCTCAGAGCCATACAGGCCATGTTGGGACACGAGGACATAGCTACCACAGAGGTGTATCTGCACCTCGACAAAAGCCGTCTCAGACAAGAGATATTAGAACACCATCCCAGAAATATGAAAAGGAGATGACAAGAAAAGCCATAATTGCATATTAATTGCATGTTACGTGTAACTTTTTTTCATAATGTGTTGCTCTTTTGTCCACGAAAATTTCATACCTTTGCACTCGAAAATAAAGAATGACATTTAATCACAAAACAAACAAAATGAAGAGTTCAAACATTCTTACGTTGGCAGCAGGTTCCGCTCTGCTGCTTTCATCGTGTAGCAAGCTGGGAAAGCTTAGCTCAGACAACTTCACGGTAACACCCACCCCTCTGGAGACCGTGGGCGGACAAGTACCAGCCACCATCAACGGCACGTTCCCTGCCAAGTATCTCAAGAAGAAGGCTGTGGTGACAGTGACACCCGTGCTCAAATATGAGGGCGGAGAGGCTATAGGACAGAGTGCCACATTCCAAGGAGAGAAGGTGGAAGGCAACGCCACTACCGTACAGTACAAGGTGGGCGGAACATACACAATGAAGACCAACTTCACTTTTGTGGAGCCTATGCTCAGCAGTGAGCTTTACGCTCGCTTCGACGCCAAGCTCGGCAAGAAGACGGTAAGCATACCCGAAGTGAAAATAGGATACGGCGTGATAGCCACAAGCGACTTGCTCAACCGCTGCGCTTTCACTCCTGCCACAGCTCCCGACGCATACCAGCGCATCATAGCACAAAAGCAGGAGGCTAACATCAAGTTCCTCATCAATCAGGCGAACCTCCGCACAAGCGAGCTCAACAGCGTCAGCATCAAAGATCTGGGCAAGATACTGAAGGAAATCAATGACAACGAGGAGACACGCGCACTCAGCAGCATAGAGGTAAGTGCGTACGCCAGCCCGGACGGAAAGTACTCCTTCAACGAGAAGCTTGCCGAGAAGCGTCAGAATGTCAGCTCGGACTACATGAAGAAGGAGCTGAAGAAGATAAAGATGAACGCTGACGTGGACGCCAAGTTCACCGCAGAGGACTGGGACGGATTCAAGGAACTCGTTTCCAAGAGCAACCTTCAGGACAAGGCTGTCATCCTGCGTGTCCTCTCCATGTACCAAGATCCGGAGGAGCGTGAACAACAGATAAGCAACATGAGCGAGGTTTACACAGACATCAAGGAGAGCATCCTCCCAGAACTGCGCCGCGCACGCCTTATCGTGAACTACGAAATCATCGGACGCAGCGACGAGCAGATACTTGCACAGTACAAGGAAGACCCCACCAAGCTCAGCGTAGAGGAGATGGTGTACGGTGCCAACAAGCTGGTTAAGGACGAAGCCACACGCCAACAGTGGAACGAGGCCATAGCAAAGCAGTACCCCAGCGACTATCGCGCCATAAACAACTTGGCACAGCAGGCCATAGCAACAGGCAATACGGAGAAAGCACAGTCTCTCCTCAAGGAGGCTCAGAAAGTTGACAAGAACGCCGCCGAAGTGAACACAAACCTCGCACTGCTCGCCCTCAAGAGTGGTGATGTAACGGCTGCTGAGACATTTTTGGCAAAAGGCAGCGGCGCTGACACTTTCAAGGAAATGAAAGGCAACCTGAACATCGCCAAGGGCAACTACACACAGGCAGCTTCCGACTTGGCAGGTGTCAAGACCAACAGCGCAGCGTTGGCACAGATTCTCGCCAAGGACTACACAAGCGCAAAGGCTACTCTGGCAGCTGTAAAGGATGCTGACGCCACCACAAGCTACCTGAAGGCAGTGCTGGCAGCACGCACAGGCGATGCCAACGCCGTGGCAAGCAACTTGAAGAGTGCCGTACAGCAAGATGCCTCTCTTGCCGCACGCGCAGCCAAGGATTTGGAGTTCGCAAAGTACGCCAACGTTGTCAAGAGCCTTGCAAAATAAGACACACATAAGTCATGAGAAGCCTAAGGAAACCACATACATATAAGTGAAAAGGCTTTTCTACATAGCTATACTGCTCACCCTGCTCTGTTGCGGCAAGCACCCCGGGGAGGTTCGTCTCCGAGGAAATTTTGCCCACCTGGAGCAGGGTGAGTTTTATATTTTCGGCACACAGGGAATACAAGGTGTCATAGACACACTGCGCATCAGAGAGGGGAAGTTCGAGTACACCGCCAAACTTGAAGACCGGGCGGTACTTCACATACTCTACCCCAACTACTCCACCCTCACGGTCTTCGCCCACAGTGGGGACGACATAGACATAAAGGGGGACGCACGTAGCCTCAACGCCGTAAAAGTGAGCGGAAACGAGGACAACGAGCTCTACACTTCGTTCCGCAAGGATGTGGAGAAAAGTTCTGCCAAGGAACGCACAGCCACCGCACGGCACTACATCTTGGAACATCCGCACACACTGCTGGCCAAATACCTCTTTGCCGAATACCTGCTCTGCAACGACAGTGCCGCGCACCGGGAAGTAACGGAAGTCTACGACAGCCTTCTCAGAGCCTGCCCGGAAGACGCATGGCTCTCGCGCATGACTTCCAAGGTGAAAACCCACGGGGCATTGAGGATTGGAGGCACACTGCCCGCTTTCCGGCTTGCTGTGCGTCCCTCCGGGTTCAGAGAAAACGCCATGCCCGACACCGTGGACTCCAAAGATATGAAAGACGACTGGCTGCTGATATCGTTCTGGGCTGCATGGCGCAGCGGCTCGCAAAGCGCATTGTTCCGCACGAGAAAAGCCATAAGGGAAATGAAGAAACAAGGCAAGACGCTGCAGGCCATCGGCTATTCGCTGGACGTGAGCGAAAAGACGTTGCGGCGTATAGAGAAGGCCGACAGCGTGGACTTCCACAGCTACTGCGACTACAAGTGCTTCGACAGCGAACTGGTGAAACGCTGGGGAGTGAACCAACTGCCTTTCTTTATCCTCGTCTCGCCCGGCATGAAGATAGAAGCCATGGGCAGCGATTGGCAAAAAGACATTGAACCCAAATACCGGAAACTGTGTTTGTAAAGACTTACGGAGCTATAGTACAGGGGCTTCAGGCCACAACAGTGGCCGTAGAGGTGAATGTGGCACGCGGGCTGAGATTCTCGTTGGTGGGACTGCCCGACAGTGCCGTAAAGGAGAGCTACGACCGCATAATGGCAGCCATGGAGAACAGCGGTTTCCACTTTCCGCAAAAGCAGATTACAGTAAACCTTGCGCCTGCCGACATAAGGAAAGAAGGCTCCGGCTTCGACCTGCCCATTGCCATAGGGATACTCGCCACAGAAAGCAAGGTTGAAGCCTCATCCCTGTCGCACTGCATGATGGTGGGAGAACTCGGGCTGGACGGCTCGCTGGCTCCGGTAAGGGGAATCCTGCCCATTGCCATAAAGGCCAGGGAAGAGGGGTTCGACAGTCTCTTCGTACCCGAAGGCAACATACGTGAAGCGGCTGTTGTAAACCGCATAAAGGTGTATGGGGCAAAGCACATCAACCAGGTGGTAGCACACATCAACGGCACACAGCCAATGCAGCCCACGATAATAGACACGCGCGCCGACTTCTATGCCCGACAGTACGATTTTGAATACGACTTCGCCGACGTGAAAGGACAGGAACACGTAAAGCGTGCCATGGAAATAGCGGCGGCAGGCGGTCACAACCTCATCATGATAGGCCCTCCCGGGAGCGGCAAGAGCATGATGGCCAAACGGCTGCCAAGCATACTGCCACCGCTCTCGTTGCAGGAAAGCCTGGAGACCACACAGATACACTCCGTGGCAGGACGGCTGCCGGGGAACATGTCTCTGATAGCGCAACGTCCGTTCCGCGCCCCTCACCACACCATCTCGCAAGTGGCGCTGGTTGGCGGAGGACAGAACCCTCAGCCGGGAGAGATAAGTTTGGCGCACAACGGGGTGCTGTTCTGCGACGAACTGCCCGAGTTCCAAAGAAGCGTGCTTGAAGTTCTGCGGCAACCGCTGGAGGACAGAAAGATAAACATCTCGCGGGCGAAATACAACATCTCGTACCCTTGCTCCTTTATGTTCGTGGCAAGCATGAATCCTTGCCCCTGCGGCTACTACAACCATCCCTCCAAGGCGTGTTGCTGCACACCGGGGCAGATAACAAGATACCTGAACAAGATAAGCGGACCGTTGCTCGACCGCATAGACCTGCAAATAGAAATCACTCCGCTGTCCTTCGACGAGATGAGCCGCAAGGCTCCAGGAGAAAGCAGCCTCACCATACGCGAACGAGTAACAAAGGCGAGAAAGATACAAGAAGAGCGTTTCGCCAACATACCCGGGGTCCACTGCAACGCACAGATGACGAGCCGTCTGATGCGTCTTTACGCCGAACCGGATGCGGAAGGCTTGGAAATGCTTCGCGAGGCTATGAACAGACTCCAACTTTCCGCACGTGCATACGACCGCATCCTCAGAGTTGCGCGCACTATAGCCGACCTTGAAAACTCAGAGCACGTGAAACCGCAACATTTGGCTGAGGCCATCGGATACAGGACGCTGGACAGGGGCGATTGGGCAGAAAGGGGAGCCTGATCAGTTTTTATCCCCAAACGCAAAAAACAATTTTTTCCTCCCGAGGAAGTTGAAATTTGCCTCCAAATTTCCGCCTATTTCCCCTCAATCACCCAATCCTCAATATTGCCTTTGGCGGAATCGAAGTTGACCCCTACCTTGGTGACAGGTTTGCCCGAGAGGGCGAAACGCCGGGCATAGTCCTTGAGGTTTATCTGCTGCATCGCAGCTTGCGCGCTCTTGTTCAGTTTCAGTTCGATGATGTAGAGGTCGGTCTTCGTGAGCAGCACGATGTCCACCCTGCCCTTGGGGGTGTGAACCTCCACGTCCACCAGATAATTGGTGAGCAGTGAGAAGATGATGAAGAGCATCTGCTGGTAGTGGCCCTCATAATTGGTCACATTGCAGTAAGGCACAGTGCCCAGGAAGTCTTGTAGCAGATGCAAGGCTCCGTCCATATCCTGCTTGTCAAGGGCCTGGGCAATGCGGCGTGCCGTGGTGGTGGTGG
Source organism: Bacteroidaceae bacterium (assembly GCA_963634425.1). Lineage (GTDB taxonomy): Bacteria > Bacteroidota > Bacteroidia > Bacteroidales > Bacteroidaceae > Physcousia. The sequence goes on along the minus strand of CAVHCL010000059.1, from coordinate 249 downwards.
CAAGGGTGTTTCGGGTCACATACGACGGGATGAGAGCCTTCGTCAGTCCTACTTTCACCTCCTTGTTGGGCACGTCGAGGGTATAATAGTTGTAGTCTCGGTTGTAGTCCTTGATGGTGATGTAGCCGCTTTGGTAGAGCAGCGGCATGATGGTGGTCATGCCTTCCGTAGGCGCGTCAAACTCGCTCTCGTCGGCCTCCACTCTGCCGATGTCCGCGGGGAGCGTGTCAAACTTCCTCATCATGTTGA
>CAVHCL010000058.1:0-4239 GCA_963634425.1 Bacteroidaceae bacterium | reverse complement strand
CTTGAAGACAGAGTACAAGATGGTGCGCATACAGATGCATGATATAGTGTATGTCGAGGGTATGTCGGAATATCTCCGTATACATCTTGCCAACGACAGAAAAATGGTGCTTATGAGCATGAAGAAAATGGAGGAGCGGCTGGAGAATTTTGAATTCATGCGTGTCCATAAATCGTATATTGTAAATCTGCGCCACATCACCGAAATCAATAAAAGCAGAGTAGTAATGGACGACGGGACGGATATCCCGATAGGCGACAGCTATAGGGATAAGCTCAACGATTATGTGAACGGGAAGTCCTTAGGCAGGTAGCATAGGGCCGTTATGCGACTATGAGGGACGATGGAGAGAGACTCGTTTAGTGTGTGCGTCACCGTTCAGGACCAATGTGAGTTTAAGTATGCGTCTTGTCTTGTCCGTCACTCTGTATCTGTTGTCTGAGCGCAGTCCAATGACCCAGACTATATCCTCTCCGGAGAGTAAAACTTTCTGCTTTTCTTTATCAAACACACTGAACTTCAAGTCTGTGAGGAAGTCGCTTATCAGTTTTTTCCCATTCATGCCGAAAGGCACAAAATAATCCCCTTGTCTTGTTCCGCGAATTGAAAGAGGGTAGGTGATGAGGTCTGCGTCGAAGTAGGCGATGTGCGGGGCGGTTTCCTCTATACGGTTGACTATTTCAGCGTCTATACTCACCTCATTGTCTGTGGATTTTGCGTCTTCAAGAACAAGGGCATCTCTGTCTTTCAACACTCTGTTGGTACTTGACAGCCACACTTTGCCCGAAACTGATGACCTGACAAGCATCTCACCCAGTTGGGCAGATGTGAATGATTTGCCATAGAGCCACTCGTACAGCATAGTGCGGGCCAGAGGATGCCCGTAAAGTGTTGCGAGAGGGAAACGGGACTCGCTTATCCCACTTTCGCGGAACAAACACTCTATACCTTTTTTATATACGTGTATGCTGTCTTGCACAATGTCGCAGGTTTCCGCCATATTGTTTACCGCTTTAGGGTTCGCCCTTTCAAGTTGGGGGATGATGTCAAGCCTAATGACGTTTCTGAATGTTTCTCTCTCCAGGTTTGTGCTGTCAGTAACGAAGTCTTGTCCCTTCGCCTGTAGGTATTGGACTATCTCCCCCTTGGCAATGCATAGAAACGGGCGCACTATATTGTTCCGTTTAGGATACATTCCCGCAACTCCCCTAAGCCCTGCGCCTCTTACAATATTCAACAGCAGTGTCTCCGCTTGGTCGTCCTTGTGATGGGCCACTGCTATTGCCTGCGCTCCATGTGCTTGACGTTCTTCTTCAAACCATTGGTAACGCAATTCGCGTGCAGCCATCTCTATGCTTATTCCCGACTTGCGGGCAAATTCGTTTGTCTGGAAACGTTTAACCTTGAGTGGAATGCTATTCTCTTCGCAAAACTTGCGCACAAAAGACTCGTCTCTGTATGACTCTTCACCTCTGAGAAGAAAGTTGCAGTGCAAGGCTGTCAACGGATACCCCAACTCACGGAGGACCAATGCAAGGGCAACGGAATCTGCGCCGCCGCTTAAGGCTACCATTACAGGAGTGCCGCTCTTCAACAGCAGAGCATTGTCGTGTATGAACTTTTCTACAATACCTTTCACTGTGCATTGCCTGTTTTTTCCAAAATGCCCTGCGCAAATGGGTCTCCGAGTTCCTTGGCTTTAAGCAGCATCTCGCTTCCCTCATTTTTCTTGTCTTTTTGCACAAGGCACACTCCGAGTATGCGGTAAGCGTCAGCAAAGGAGTTGTCCATTTCTATGGCTTTTCTGGCGTACGATTCCGCATTGTCCGTTTCACCTACACGGTAGTTGAGCGCAGCAGCTTCGGCATACAGCAAAGCGTCGCCGGGAGAGAGTTTTATGGCTTTTTCTATGTCGTTGAGTGCGGCCGGATACATTCTGCACTTCACCTCCAGTTGTTCACGCTCGTAGTAGAAGTTGGCGTTGACATTTCTGGCACTGAGGTGTTCGTAGTCGTTGTAGCCCATTACCGCCTGTCTTGTTTTGCCTGCCTCCGCAAGAGCTTTTGCCCTCATTATCACTATCGGAGCCGCAGTGGTAGGGTAAGGCTTGGGGAAACACGAAAGGGCACTGTCCAACAGGGCCGTCACCTCGTCTGTGTTTGCCCCTGCCGCCTGTTTGCATTGGACAGCATAAAGAAACGTCTCCGGCGAACGCATATTTGTCTGTGACAAGGATATGAATTTCTCAGCCGCCTCGTTGTATCTCTTGAGCGAGTAAAGGCAAGTGGCTTCTTGGTTGGTGTAAATGGGAAGAGGGTTGATTTTGTATGCTTCCTGGGCTTCTGAAAGGGCTTTTTCCATTGTCCAATCTGAATAAGGCACATATGCTGAAGATTGGGCTAAGGCATAAATGGCTTTTGACAACGAATAGTGGGCTTCGTCGTGTTTTAACTTTGCGTCAGACATCACGGTCTTGTACGTCTCTTCCGCCCCCTTCATATTTCCCGAGGCTATTTCCGCCTCAGCTTTGAGAATGTAGCCGGTGGTATTGGCGGGAAACTTGCCGATGAAACATTCTACGTAGTCCTTGTAAAATGTCGTGTCTTTTTCTCCTGTGAGATAGATAAATGTAAGTGCCTCGTCTTCAGACTCGGGCAGCGACTTGCGCACGTGTATGGAAGAAAGGTCAAAATTTCCTGCGTCAAGTGCTCCTATACGCATGGAAGCGGCATACGCCGCATCTATGGCAAAGGCATGCCCAGCTTTTCCTGCCGGCATCTGCAGCAACCCTATCAGTTCTCCTTTGCCGTTCATTAACGCTGTGTTGCAGAGTCGTTCGTTGGCTGTGCGTGTGAGCGAATAGTAATGGAAGGCGTTTTTGAATGTGTCCACCTTGCTTACTGTGTCTGTGACGCAAGCGGCTTTTTTGTCGGCTTTGGTGTTGGGCAGAATGTAGACCGTCTCTCCTGCAACGGCCGGCACTGTGGCGAGTGAGATACAAGGCTTGTCTGTTTTGCCGCATAGGAGTTTAGACATGTTGTACATAGCGTTGGCTCCGGCTATCTCTGTGACAGGAAATTCTTTCCCCTCATGGTCTATGACTGTTATCTGTGCGGCTCCTTTCAGGGCGTCGTATTCCGTAATCACGACACCGTTGCCGAGGGCTACTCCCTGTGTCTCACGTATGTTTCCCGAAGCGTCGTGAGCCATCACCGACACTTGCGCTTTTTTTACTTTCTTTACCCATTTTTGTGCATGGGTGTCCGTTGCCGTAAATGTAATGACGGCGACGGTGGCAATTCTTAGCAGTCTTTTCATTTCTTTAGCAGCTGTTTTGCGTTTTCCACAGCGGCGGCAGTGGTGATGTTGCCGCTTAGCATATGAGCTATTTCCTGTATTCTTTCTTCGTTGCTGAGCAATTTGATGTGGCTGGATGCCAATCCTTTGTCATCTTCCTTATATACAAAATAGTGAACGTCTCCACGCGACGCTATCTGCGGCAAGTGCGTGATGGCTATTACCTGACGTTGTTCTCCGGAGCCCATTTCCTCCATCAGTTTTGCCATAGAGTCCGCCACCTTGCCGCTTACGCCGGTGTCTATCTCGTCAAATATGACTGTGGGCAGACAAGTGTGGCTGCTGGTCATGGCTTTCAGCGCCAGCATAACACGTGCTATTTCGCCTCCACTCGCCACCTCGCTTATTTTGCGCGGTGTGGCATTGCGGTTGGCGGAGAAAAGAAAAGCCACCTTGTCAACTCCGTCGGGTGTAAGTTGTGGACGTGTGTCAAAGTTTACCTTAAACGTGTTGAAAGGCATATCCAATAGGCTGAGAGACTTCTTCATTTCCTTTTCCACAACAGAAGCGGACTTTTTTCTGCCTTGTGTCAGACGCTCGGCAAGTGCCTTTGTCCGTCGCTCTTCTTCCTCAAGGTCTTTGCGAAGCTCTTCTATGCGTTCTTCGCCGTTGTCAATGATGTTCATCTTTTTTTCCAGACTCCTCATCACTTCTATCAGTCCGTCGGCAGAGCGCACGTTGTGCTTTTGCTCTAAGGAATAGAGGGTGTCAAGCCTTTGGCTGATTTCCTCCATCCTTTGCGGGTTGTATTCTATGCTTTCGGCTTTGTCGTTTATCCCGTACGCCAAGTCCTTTAGTTCTACAAGCGTGCTTTCCGCACGTTCCAAACATTCTTCGGAGAAAGGGTATATGCGTTCCAACTGATGCAGGATGGAACAGATG
>CAVHCL010000057.1:598-4033 GCA_963634425.1 Bacteroidaceae bacterium | reverse complement strand
CTGCGTGGTTAATATCTCTCCTTGGGATATGGTGAAGAACACTTTGCCTTCATTGTTGGCATCAACGGTGATGATGGGTGTAGCCTTTCTTTTACTGTCCTTTGGCAGTGGAATCCTCTGGCAGATTTGCGCAGCATTCGTGTGTGTGCTGATATATTTTGGCGTCATCTTGTTGTATAAGAATGAACGTACATTGTTAATGAGTCAAATCAAGAGTAAAAGATGAAGGTATTAATAACTGGTGATTTCTGCCCTCGTTACCGCGTTGCAGAGATGTTTGAGGCCAGACGTTATGAGGAAGTGTTGAGAGAGATTAGGCCCATTGCTACCGGGGCTGACTACTCACTCGTGAATCTCGAGTGTCCCATTGGCGGACCGAAGGAAGATGCCATAGCCAAGAAAGGTCCAAATCTGTCGTGCAATGAGACTTCGTTCCTTGCACTACCATGGATGGGATTCAGAGCAGTGACGCTTGCAAACAATCATTTCTATGACTATGGACAAAACGGAGTAAAGCGAACACTTGATATGTGCCGTAAACATGGTCTTGACCATGTTGGTGGTGGGCAATTGAATTATATCGCTTTTTCATAGATGCAGGAGCTAATGCTGTGGTCAACCACCATCAGCATTGTTTCAGTTCCTATGAGTGGTACAACGGATGTCCTATATACTATGGCTTGGGTAATTTCTGTTTCGACATCAGTCCGTCACGCACAGCAGATAAATGGAACTATGGCTATATGGTGCAGCTCAATTTGAATAAAAGTGGCACGGATTCAGAAATTATCCCTTACAGCCAGTGTTCCGGCTATCCGGAGATACGGGTGAACCCTTCAGACTTCCCGCACGGTAAGCTCGAAGAGTTGTGCAAGATAACCGCTGATGGCAGGAGGTTGGCAGCTGACAACGAAAACTATTTCTCTGCGTCAGAGACGCGCACAGCCATGATTCTCGACTCCAACAAGAACCGAATACTCCGTGTGTTGGGCAGGATGATGCCAACAGGCAGGAAAAGTGGAGAAGACTATTTACTGAAACTATATAATCTTGTCTTATGCGAATCTCATAGAGATAAGCTTTTTCATTATTTAGAAACGAAATACCAGCAAGTGAATGAAGATAGATAGACGATTTGTCATACGCGTCTGCAAGCGACTGAAACCCTTGTTTCTTTCAGAAGCATTGTATCTGAGAGTGCGCTTTCGCTTGGAAATGGGCTATAGCCTGCATCTGAAGCATCCGAAGACTTTCTCGGAGAAACTTCAATGGCTGAAGCTCTATAACCGTCGTCCGGAGTACACAACGATGGTGGATAAGTATGCCGTTAAGGACTATGTTGCAGCCAAGATAGGCAGGGAGTATGTTATACCAACCCTTGGTGTCTGGAACAGCCCCGACGAGATAACTTGGGACCAGCTCCCACGGCAATTTGTGCTTAAGACCACTCATGGCGGGGGGAGTGGCGGTGTTGTCATTGTCAAGGACAAGGACAACACCGACAAAGAGGCCGTGAGCAGGAAACTGAGTTCGGCTCTGAAGCAGGATATCGCCTATTATTCCTGCGAGTGGCCCTATCGGAATGTCCCCCGGAGGATTATTGCCGAGGAATATATAGAGCCTGCGGCTGGCGTGGCCGACCTGCCCGATTACAAGTGGTTCTGCTTTGATGGCGAGCCACGCTATTGTCAGGTGATTCAAGACCGACACAGCCATGAGACCATCGACTTCTTCGATACCGCCTGGAACCACCAGGATTTCATCGGCCTGAACCCTGCGGCTTCGCCTGCGGCTCAGCCGCCCAAGCGTCCGAAGAACTTGGATGCGCAGATTGCCATTGCCCGAAAACTGTCAGAGGGGATGTCTTTCTCGCGCATCGACCTCTACGAGGTGAACGACAAAGAGTACTTCGGAGAGATTACCCTCTATCCTGCATCGGGGTTTGGTGTGTTCACTCCCGATGATTATAACGTGTTGCTTGGTCAGATGATGACGCTGCCAGGCGAGAAATGTGGAGGGGGGGGTAAAATCACTCTCGGAGATAGCGAGATTGTAGCAGAGACTCAGGAATTACGCGACTACAAGTTCTTTTGTTTCAATGGCAGAGTGCAGTTCTTGAAGGCAGACATAGGCCGTTTCACGGAACACCATGCCAATTATTATGACAGAGATTTCCGCTTGCTGCCATTTGGTGAGGCACTCTATATGCCCGACATTCAGGCTGTGGTCAGTAAACCCGAAGGATTTACGACCATGATTCTGCTGGCAGAGAAACTCTCATTCGGTATCCCTTTCCTTCGTGTTGATATGTATAATGTGAACGGAAGAATCTTGTTAGGAGAACTGACTTTCTTCCCCGCCTCTGGCATGGAAAACTACAAGCCAGCAGAATGGGACGAAAAGATTGGCAATATGTTACAACTACCCACAAGAAAACACAAATAAGACAATGATACAAGTAGATGAAATCTTTCCAACCGACATCCGTCGCACAATAGGCCCTGCGGGAACTGTTAAGCGGCTGTTCGCACACCGCGACTATTTCACAGGCCGTGGCTATGAAATGCGTGTCTATGTTCCGCTGACAGTGACCGATGAAGGTGGCAAGAAACGGCAGCATATGGGCGAGATGACAGAGCTGCCACCAGCAGCTGGAATTGTGAAGCAAAAAGGTGGTTGGCGTGACCTGCTGAAAGCCAGAAAGCATGCCTTTGTAGAAAGTAACCGCTTCACCTCGTCGTGGGCACTCCATCGGCAGACAGCAGCGCAGGAACGACTCTTAGGTGAGTATATAGCCATGGGCAGAACTCCGGGGATTATTGTTTTCCACGATTTCAGAAGCTGCTGGTACTATATGCATCACCGCAAGGAGCACCGGGCTAAGGTGGCCATGTTCATCCATGGGCCTGGTGATGATGACAACCAGTTCTCGCAACGCAGACCGAAACTGGTGGGTACTAAGGATGAACAAGAGAACCGCAAACAGTTATTGGAAGCTTTTGAAATGGCCGATGAGGTGGTGTGGATTTCGCAGAACGGCAAGCGCGTGTTTCTCGGCAACCATCCGCAATATGCTGCAAAAACCAGTGCCGTGGTGAATGGTATCACAGACATGGCGCATGCTGAAGTTTCACCCTCCACCCCTCATCGTTTCCGTATGGTAACGACAGGTACAGTTTGTGAACGCAAGGGACAATATATCATTATAGAGGCTATGCACCGCATGATGCCGGAGGTGCTGAAAGATACCCATCTCACTGTGATGGGCATAGGAGCTGACTACAGCCGTCTGGTCGCACTCACTGCCGATTATGGACTACAGGAACATGTCACGTTTTTGGGTAATGTTCCCAATGCTGAGGTACATCAGCATTTGTGTGCAGAGAATATTTTCGTGCTGATGTCACGCAACGAAGGTTTGCCTATCAGTGTGAT
>CAVHCL010000057.1:0-588 GCA_963634425.1 Bacteroidaceae bacterium | reverse complement strand
TGCCGGTTATCTCTACCAATGTAGATGGGATTCCCGAACAGGTAGATGAAAGAAACGGTATACTTATAGATCCAGATATTGCTCAACTTACAGAAATACTTAATAGGCTGCCGCAACATGACTGGTGTGCGCTGGGCAAAGGTTCTCGAAAACGTTTTGAAGAGGAGTATACCTTCGACCGTATGCTGAGTGACTATGCTGACATGTTTGACAAACTTCTCAGATAGGTTATGACACCGATATACGAAAAATATAGGGACGAACTGAAACAATTGCTCTGTGTGGATGACCGCACACTGGCTATACTTGACGATGAGTATGGTAGGGCTAAACCAGTGAGTCGCCGTTCAAGGTTAGACTTCTGGACATATTTGTGTCTGGCAGTCATCACTAATATTGTTTTTGTAGTTAAAGGTATCCGTCGTCACTTTGTGGCTGATGGGGAGGACTTTATCTATGTGAGTTGTCCCGATCCGATATTCAGAACGAAGAATATAGATATGATAGCCCATGGGTTGAAATACATGGTGGTTTATCTGCCCAATTTCCATGTGGGAGCAACGTTAGACTATGCCCGTTATTTCCGAG
>CAVHCL010000056.1:0-17745 GCA_963634425.1 Bacteroidaceae bacterium | reverse complement strand
CTTTTCACTCGTTGCACGGTACTCACGCCCTTGCCACTCAACTTCGCCACATCCCGAATTTGAGGATGTTCGGAAATCCTGTACGCCGGCTTCGGCGCATGTCTAATCAGTGGACAAGTCGGCAAGCATCTGCCGGTACACCGTCAGCACAGCGCTCTTGCGGATAAATCCAACAAACAAGCCCTCTGCGTCCACCACCGGCAAGGTCCACGCCTTTGTCCTGTCGAACACGGAGACCACCACGTCCATGCTGTCGTTCACCGTCAACACCGTGTCGGGCTTGACCATAAGTTGCGACACGGACAACTGGCGGTAAAGCTCCGTGCGGAACACAAGGTGGCGTATGTCGTCAAGGTACACCACTCCCACGAGCTGCATCTGGCGGTTGACCACTGGAAAGACGTGGTTTTTGCTGTTGCTCACCTGCGACGCCACATCGCCGAGCGTCATGTCGGGATAAAGCACACGGGAGTAATGCTGTATCACGCTGTCCATGCTCATCAGGGTGAGTATGGCTCTGTCAGTGTGGTGCGTCAGCAGCTCACCGCGCTGTGCGAGGCGCATGGCGTAGATGCTGTGTGGCTCGAAGGCTCGGATGGTGAGATAAGAACATACGGCCACTATCATGAGAGGCATGAAGAGCAGGTAACCTCCGGTAAGTTCAGCTATCAGGAAGATGCCAGTCAGCGGAGCGTGCATGACACCGCTCATCAGACCACACATACCGAGCATGGCAAAGTTACGCTCCGGAATGTCCATGCCCAAGATGTCGTACATGTTCCAGATGCGGCAGAAGAGGAAGCCAGACACGCATCCCAGGAAAAGGCTGGGGGCGAAGATACCTCCGCACCCTCCACCTCCGTTTGTGGCTGTGGAAGCGAAGACCTTGAACATCACCACCAGGAAGAGATATATGAGGAGATGGTTGCTCCCGTAGAACAAGGAACGCTCCATCGCCACGTTCCAGTCCGCCTCGCCGCGTCCGTTGAGAAGAAGGCTTATGAGGTCGTAGCCTTCTCCGTACAGCGACGGGAAGAGGTATATGAGAAGACTTAGCGTCAAAGCACCGAGGACAAACCGCCCGTATGCGCTATTGATGCGTCTGAACACCCCTTCCAACATATTCATGGTGCGGGTAAAGTACAGAGCCACAAGTCCGCACACCACGCCCAGTCCGAGATACGCCGGTATGCGGTACACGTCGAAAGTGTCCTGCAGCTGGAACTCGAAGATGGGAGCAGTGCCAGTCACCGCAAACGTCAGCCCCGCAGCCGTGACGCAACTCACAAGGAGAGGCAGCAAAGATGTCATGGTGAGGTCTATCATCAACACTTCCAACACGAACACCAGTCCGGCAATGGGTGCCTTGAAGATGCCTGCCACAGCTCCTGCGGCACCGCATCCCACAAGCAACATCATCTGCTTGCCGTCAAGATGGAAGAGACGGCCGAGATTGCTGCCTATGGCACTTCCCGTAAGCACGATTGGTGCCTCCGCGCCCACGCTACCGCCGAAGCCGATGGTTATGGCGCTTGCCACCACGGAAGTCCACGTGTTGTGCGGACGTATCCTGCTCTGCTTGCGCGCTATGGCGAAGAGTATCTTGGTGACTCCGTGCCCTATGTCGTCGCGTACCACATAACGGATGAAAAGCATGGTGAGGAGAATTCCCACCACCGGGTACACCAGATACAGCCAGTTGTCGGAATTGGCGGCAAAGCCCCGCGTCAGCATTTGCTCTATCTGGGATATCAGCCACTTCAGCAGCAAGGCGGCACACGCCGTGAAGATGCCCACCAGAAAACTGATGAGAAGCATGAACTGTTTGTCGTTGACGTGCCTCCGCCGCCAACGCAATGCGAAGGCTAAACATTTCCGCACTCCGAAACCGTTCATCGTCCTTTTGCTTGTCGTCTTTACGGACATTATGTAATGTTTGACTGCAATAATCGGGGGATACGCTAAGACCTTATTATCTTAATCTCGCCGTTCCTGCCAAGCTTAATTATCTTGCTTGGCTTGGCTTTAGAAAGGTCGTTTTGCCTGCACAGCATCACATAGTCCACTCCGTCCACAACCTCTTTCGAAACCTCCGTGAAGTTTGCCGGAGACGGTTCGCCACTGATGTTGGCACTGGTGCTGACAAGCGCCTTCTGGAAACGGTAGCAAAGCTCGTGGCTTATCCTCTCGCGCGTCACCCTCATGCCCACGCTTCCGTCCTCCGCTATGAGGTTGGGAGCAAGGTTGACGGCTCCGTCCAAGATGAGTGTCAGAGGCTTCTCGGTGTACTCTATCAAGTCCCAAGCCACCTCGGGGACGCTGCGTGTATAGAGTTGCAGGCGGTTGGCGGAGTCCACCAGACAAATGAGGGACTTGGAGTCGTCTCTCTTCTTCAGCTGGAACACCCTGCGCACCGCGTCCTCGTTGGTGGCATCGCATCCTATCCCCCAAATGGTGTCCGTGGGATAAAGTATAAGTCCGCCATGCCTAAGCACATCCACGGCGCGGCGTATGTCTTCCACTATATCTTTCTGAGTCATGATTTAGAATTCGCTTGTGAAATGAAATTTTATATGCTCGAAATCCTGCTGCGCCATGGTCAGCACATACCCACTGTCCGCCAGGAACACGTCCCTGCCGTCACGGTCCTTTGCCATGTACTGGTGCTTGCGTTTCTTGAACTGCTCAAGCTCCGGCTCGTACTCAGGCTCGCACTCCACCCAGCATGCCTTGTGGAGACTGACCGGTTCCCAACGGCAGCGTGCGTTGTACTCATTCTCAAGCCTGTACTGGATGACCTCGAACTGTAGCTGCCCCACCGTGCCTATTATTTTGCGTCCGTTGAACTGGTTGACGAACAACTGTGCCACGCCCTCGTCCATGAGCTGGCTTATGCCCTTCTCCAGCTGCTTGGTGCGCATGGGGTCGGCGTTCTCTATGTACTTGAACATCTCCGGAGAGAACGACGGCAATCCGCGGAAATGCAACTGTTCGCCCTCGGTGAGCGTGTCGCCTATCTTGAAGATACCGTTGTCGGGCAGTCCGACTATGTCGCCTGGCCAAGCCTCATCGACAGTCTCCTTGCGTTGTGCCATGAACTGGGCAGGACTGCTGAAACGTACCGTCTTGCCGTGCCTCACATGCAAATAGGGCGCGTTGCGCACGAATTTGCCGGAGCAAACCTTGCAGAAAGCTATGCAACTGCGGTGATTGGGGTCTATGTTGGCGGTTATCTTGAATATGAAACCGGTGAATTTGGGTTCTTCGGGACTCACCTTTCTTTCCTCCGCCATCACAGGACGCGGACAGGGTGCAATGCGGACGAAACAGTCGAGCAGTTCCCTCACGCCGAAGTTGTTGAGGGCTGAGCCAAAGAATACGGGAGCCACCTGTGCGTCGAGATAACCTCCGCCGGAGTTTTCCGCACCAAGCACCTCGTCCACCGAGGGATACACGCCCTCTATCATCTCCAAGTCCTCGCGGAGCTTGCTGGCGTCAGCCTCGCCCACTGCCTCGTCAAGCTTGTCGGTGTTGATGTCCACCTCCACTTTTTCAGTCACCTTCTGTTTGTCGGAAACAAAGAGGTTGAGGTTACCCTCGTATATGTTGTACACCCCTTTGAAGCGCATACCCTGATTGATGGGCCACGAGAAAGGACGGACTTTTATCTTGAGTTCGTCCTCCAGTTCGTCAAGGAGGTCAAAAGGGTCACGGCCCTCACGGTCCATCTTGTTGACGAAGATGATGACGGGGGTCTTCCTCATGCGGCACACCTCCATCAGCTTGCGTGTCTGGGCTTCCACGCCCTTGGCGCTGTCCACCACTATGATGGCGCTGTCCACAGCGGTGAGGGTGCGGAACGTGTCCTCCGCGAAGTCCTGATGACCCGGAGTGTCCAATATGTTTACCTTGTACCCATTGTAGTCAAACTCCATGACACTGGTGGTGACGGAGATTCCGCGTTGTTTCTCTATCTCCATCCAGTCGCTGGTGGCAGTCTTCTTTATCTTGTTGCTCTTCACTGCGCCTGCCACCTGTATCTGCCCTCCAAACAAGAGAAGTTTCTCTGTGAGGGTTGTCTTTCCCGCATCGGGATGGGATATTATGGCAAACGTTCTTCTTCTTCCTATTTCTTTGTTCATTTCTTATGTTAATGTGGGTATGCTTACTTGTCGTCCGTCGGCTCGGCGTAATACAGTCTGTCCAACATCTCCAACAGAGCGGAGACGGATGCCAATGCTGCCTTGGTCTCTGCCGTCAGTTCCACGCCGCGCATCTTCAGCACCGTAGCTCCATAGACAGCGTCAAGGCAGTTTTCTATCTCATTCTTGTCGTGTGCTTCCCCTTTCGTCCTCAGATCAACTATACAGGGCAGAGCTTTGTAATAAGCCGCACTGTAGAAAGGCTGTTTGCCATCGTGCAGAAGTTCCTGATGACGTTCCGAAAGCAGTGCTATGGTATTTTTTATCACCCTGACGTGCCCGCTCAGAGCCACGCCCTCTTCGCGCATCATCCGTGCGAGAGAGCCGTACCATTCCTTTTCCATTGCCAACTCGTCTGCGCCGAAACCGAAACGCGGAAGATAGTCCTCCGCCAGTCTGTCAACATCCAAGCCGTAGGCACGTATCACATCTTCCACTTGGTACATATATACTACGTAGGCGGAAATGCTCTGCGACTTTATTTTCTTTGCTATTTGCATATCGTTTTCAAAAAGGTCATTGTCTCCCAAACATACGTCACTCCATAAACGTGAACGCCAATCCCACAAAAGAGGCTGCCATCACGAGGGCTCCAAGAAGGCGGTTGAGCACCCCCAACGTGTCCATCTCCACCTTTTTGGTCACCTTGACAAGCGCGCTGGACAGGCACATCCACCACAGCAAAGCCCCTGCGAAGATGGCCACATACCCTAAAGTCTGCTCCCAAATGTGGGACGGCACCACAAACCCGAAACGTGCAAACAGTGCCAGGAAGAGCAACATTATCAGAGGATTGCTCAGCGTGATGAGGAAGCCCGTAACGGCATTGTGTATCAACGAGCCTTTCTTGCCGCTTGAACGGTGTATCTCGGCAGGCTTGCTTCTGTAAGTGTACAGTCCGAAAAAGAAAAGCATAACGCCACCTGTCACCTTCAGATAGAACATGGTGGAGGGTTTCTCTATGAAGTCAAGCACAAAACTCATGCCCACTCCCGTCATCACGGCATACACTATATCGCTTAACGCAGCGCCTACGCCTGTGAAAAAACCATACCAACGTCCTTTCTTCAAAGTGCGCTGCACTGTGAGTATACCCACCGGTCCCATAGGCGCACTTGCCACCACGCCTATCACTATACCCTTAATGACAAGGTCTATAACACTGACTGATTGTATCCACACCATAATAGCCTCGCAAATTTCGCACATTTTCCCCGATTTAGCACACTTTTTCACCCTATTTTTTAGCGATTGTCCGTATTATTGCATATCTTTGCCTGTAACAATCGACAAAACCAACAACAATTAATATAAAAATTTTTATGGACAAACTTAAGCCTTATGTTATCGGTGTAGACCTCGGTGGCACCAACACTGTATTCGGAATCGTAAACGCTCGCGGAGAGATCGTAGCCGAAAATTCCATCAAAACACAACAATACAATACCGCCGAAGACTTTGTTGAGGCGGGACTGATATGTCTCAAGCCGTTGCTTGACCAGATAGGAGGTCCCGACCAGGTGCAGGGCATGGGTATAGGTGCGCCCAACGGCAACTACTACAGCGGCACCATAGAATTCGCCCCCAACCTTCCCTGGGCTCATAGCGGCATCATTCCACTCGCCGGTTTGTTTGCAGAGAAGACCGGCATACGCACCAAATTGACCAACGACGCCAACGCAGCCGCCATGGGAGAAATGGCATACGGCGCGGCACGGGGCATGAAGAACTTCATCGTGGTGACCTTGGGAACAGGTGTCGGCTCGGGTATAGTCATCAACGGACAATTGGTATATGGATGCGACGGGTTCGCCGGCGAGCTTGGCCATGTCATTATGGACAGGACTGCCAACGGACGCATATGTGGTTGCGGCCGCACCGGCTGCCTTGAAGCATACTGTTCCGCCACAGGTGTCGCACGCACCGCACGTGAGATACTCACTACCACGGACCGTCCATCGCTACTCCGCGAAAAGCCTCTGAAAGACATAGAGTCTCTTGACGTGAGCATTGCGGCAAGCAAGGGCGACGAGGTGGCAAACGAGATATTCCAGTTCACAGGCAAAATGTTGGGCGAGGCGTGCGCCGACTTCGCGGCTTTTTCTTCACCGGAGGCGTTTATCTTCTTCGGCGGACTGTGCAAAGCAGGAGACCTCATCATGAAGCCTATCAAGGAAGCGTACGACAATTCCGTGCTGAAGATTTTCAAAGGCAAAGCCAGATTTCTCGTTTCCGGACTCATGAATGCCAATGCGGCAGTCTTGGGAGCCAGCGCATTGGGATGGGAGGAATAACTTAACACTGCCAAAATACTGTCAAGAGGGGGCATGGCTGCAAAAGCCTGTCCCCTCTTTTTTAGGACTCGCCTTTAACCTAAGGCCTTTCCTCTCCAATGTCCGCCAGGAAGTCTCCGAAATCGTTTCGCAGATTTGAACATTTGAATAAATTTGAACATTTGAATAAAAAACCTTTCGTTTTCGCCGTTGTTTAAACAACATTTACTACATTTGCACATAAATTAACACATATTATTAATTAGCTCGGACATACAAACTCTAAATGATACTGCTCATGAAACGAAAATCTATGGTGACGGGGCTACTGTTGGCCGCCATCCTTTCCGCATCTTGTGTCAATGACGAATACGACCTTGACGATATAGACTGCACTATAGGCATCAACACAGACTTACAACTTCCGGTGGTCAGCTCCGGCAGTATTAAGCTGACAGATTTCATAGGAGACAACGAGCACATAGGCGAAGCCGACATAACTGGGGTAAGCGGCAAAGCACTCTACTTCAAGGCAAACGGTTCCACACGGTTTCATATACCTGTGATAGCGGCAGGAGAGATAGAATACAATTTAGACACGGAAAACATCCGCATAGGCGAGTTGCCCGACTTCCTGAAAAGCAACAATGTGAAACTCGACCTCAAGAACCCCATAATAAAGGCCAATGTGAATGCGCCCACCCTCCCCGACGGATGCACCATATTGGCAGACATGGACATAACGTCCGTAAGCGGTTCGTGCAGCATATCCGGGCTAATGGCAAAACGCAGCCCAAGCGAGCAATACATTGCTTCCGAAGAGGACAATACAATGACGGGCGAATGGTTAAAGCCGGCATCCGGTTCTGTCAACAGCCTGTTCAACAAAAAAATACCGGAAGAGATGACACTGAGCGTGACAAAGCTGAAGGCTGAGAACGTGTCGGGACTCCACACGAAAGGATATGACGTGACCGTCGACTTTGAGCTCTACGCCCCCCTCTGCATAGGCAGCGAAGAGTTCCTTATGGAATATGAGGCGGAAGAGACTGGATGGGGAGACGACTACGGCGAGGACGTGAAGAAACTCGACATCGAGCTTATAACGCTCAACGCAGACCTCGTCAACGGACTGCCTGTAGATGCTGATGTACTGATTACTCCCATTGACAGGAACGGCAATAGAGTGAACGGGCTGGAAGTGTTCCACTTCTCTGGAAAGGCGGGCACTACCCAACCGATTTCATACGAACTCAAGAGTTCTGACAACAGATTCACACTCAACAATTTCATCAATGGCGACGGCGGCGCACAACAGCTTGACGGTGTGAAAGTGACAACCACCCTCAAGGCTTCATCCAGCTCAGTGGGCAAGTACCTTACCACAGAGTCATACGCCAAGTTCACCAACGTGAAGGTGAGAGTGAAGGGACAGACCGTCTATGATGCCAACTGACGGGAACAACCGCAAAAGAAACATCAATACGCAGACATACCATACACACCATATAATATGAAAACCAAATATATACTGGGTACAATCTTCTTGACAGCCTGCAGTTCCCTGTCAGCACAGAACCTTAACAGCGCATACTTCCTTGACGGGTACGCCAACGGACACGAGATAAACCCTGCCAAAGATTACGACCGCCAGTCATACTTCAGTTTTCCGTTGTTGGGCAACATCAACATAGCCACGAGAGGCAATATTGGTTTGGGTGCCATCCTTATGAAGAACCCCAACGGCAAAGGACTCATCACCTATATGCATCCGTCCATAAGCATAGACGATGCCATGAGCAACTTCCACAACAACAACAAAATGCTCGTTGACACACGCATGGAGATCGTGAGTTTCGGTTTCCATGCCAAAGGCGCATTCCACACCGTGACAATGGGACTACGCTCTAACATGGGAGTCAACTTGCCATACGAGCTGTTCGAGCTCTCCAAAAATGTGGAAAACCGCGACTATGACTTCGGGGACATGGGACTCACCGCCACCACATGGGCAGAGATAGGATACGGATACAGCCGCAACGTCACAGACGCTATCCGCGTGGGCGGAAAATTCAAGTTCCTGATAGGTGCCGGCTACGCCAATGTTAAGATGCACGGACTCAGGCTTGACGTAAGAGACCCTAACAGTTGGCTGGTTACGGCCAAAGCCACCGCAGAAGTCGGCATCAAGGGCTTTTCATGGGGAGAGCACAAAATCAAAGAGTACAACAGCAGACCGGGTGAATACTACGAACAGCTTGACCTGGATAATATGGATGTGGAGAATCCGGGTCTCAATGGTTGGGGCATGGCTTTGGACATGGGAGCCGAATGGGACTTGGGCAAGCAAAGCATTCTGGACGGCATGAAGCTGAGCGTGTCCCTGCTTGACATCGGGTTCGTCAAGTGGAAAAACGTCTCCACGGCATACAACAACGGAGAGGATTTCGTCCTCAACTTTGAAGACATCAAGATAAAGGATGGAGAGGGAACGACTTTGGGCGACCAGTTCGACAAGTTCGGCGACCAATTGTCCGACCTCATCTGCCTTCAGGAAGGCGAACACACATCCAAGGCGCGCGCCTTGGGAGCCACCCTCAACATCGGCGCAGAGTACAAGATGCCGTTCTACGACAAACTGAAAGCCGGCTTCCTCAGCACCACACGCATACAGGGAGTGTACAGTTGGAACGAGGAGCGTCTGCATTTGGCGGTGTCTCCGCACAATAGTTTCGAAGTTGCCGGCAACGTCGGCGTAGGCACATTGGGGTGCACGGCAGGATGGATAATCAACATCCACCCCAAGGGCTTCAACCTCTACATGGGAATGGACTACGTGTTGGGCAAACTCACAAAACAGTACGTGCCTCTGAGAAGCAATTCCAACATCAGTGTCGGCATAAACTTCCCGTTAGGCAAGAGCCGGATATAGCGGCTTGTCGTACTTGCCGCGGCGGCATATATTTGCATCATGGCAGGCTGACGCATACAGCGCAACCTGCCATGATGTTTTTCATCCGTCACATTTTGTTTGGACAACACAAATTTGGCGTTTTCGGATTATTGTCATACCTTTGCAAGGCGAAAGAAACAATCCGTTCAAGATATGGCAATTACCTTCTTTAAGACACCACAGCAGAGCGTCATCGCTACTGCTTGCAGTCACATTCTCACACAAGACGAGACAGACAAACTATGTTGGCTATACGGTGGCGCCGCCGTGGAGACGACAGACAAGATAGAGGGCTTCTTCGTGGGTCCCCGGAGAGAGATGGTCACCCCTTGGAGCACCAACGCTGTGGAGATAACGCAGAACATGGCCATCCGTGGCATCGTGCGTATAGAGGAATACTTTCCTGTAAACTGCAAGGATGCCGAGTACGACCCTATGCTCCAACGCATGTATGACACCTTGGACCAAAAGATATTCGATGTAAACGTCACCCCTGCCGCCATACAGCACATTGACAATCTTGAAGAATACAACGAGCAGGAAGGACTCGCCCTCTCTTCGGAGGAAATAGCCTATCTGCACGAAGTGGAGACACAACTGGGACGCAAGCTCACCGACTCCGAAGTGTTCGGTTTCGCACAAATCAACAGTGAGCATTGCAGACACAAAATATTCGGCGGCACATTCATCATAGACGAGGAAGAGAAAGAAAGCAGTCTCTTCCAGATGATAAAGAAAACCACAAAAGAGAACCCACACAAAATAATCTCCGCCTATAAGGACAATGTGGCTTTTTCCGAAGGCCCGACGGTAGAGCAGTTCGCACCTGCCGACCACAGTACCAGCGACAACTTCGTGATACGCAACATAGAAAGTGTCATCAGCATCAAGGCCGAGACTCACAACTTCCCCACCACCGTGGAGCCGTTCAACGGAGCCAGCACAGGCACAGGCGGCGAGATACGCGACCGTATGGGAGGAGGCGTAGGCTCGTGGCCGTTAGCGGGAACAGCAGTATATATGACCAGCTACCCCCGCACAGAGGAAGACAGGGAATGGGAGCAAATACTGCCCGTCAGGGAATGGCTCTACCAGACACCCGAGCAAATTCTCATCAAAGCGTCAAACGGCGCCAGCGACTTCGGCAACAAATTCGGGCAGCCACTCATCTGCGGCTCCGTGCTCACTTTTGAGCATCAGGAAAATGGGGAGAAGTATGCCTACGACAAGGTGATTATGCTGGCTGGCGGTGTGGGCTACGGCACCAAGCGCGACTGTATGAAGGGAAAGCCGGAGAAAGGAAACAAGATAGTTGTGGTGGGAGGAGACAACTACCGCATCGGACTCGGAGGAGGCTCCGTGTCTTCCGTCGATACCGGACGGTACAGCAGCGGCATTGAGCTGAATGCGGTGCAGCGGGCGAACCCCGAAATGCAAAAACGCGCAAACAACCTGATACGCTCTCTCTGCGAAGAGGAGGTGAACCCTGTAGTGTCCATACACGACCACGGCAGCGCAGGGCATGTGAACTGCCTGAGCGAATTGGTGGAGGACTGCGGCGGACTCATAGACATGACCAAGTTGCCCATCGGCGACCCCACCCTATCCGCCAAGGAGATTATAGCCAACGAGAGCCAAGAACGCATGGGGCTGCTGATAGACGAAAAACACATAGACCACGTTAGGCAGATAGCGGAACGCGAACGGGCACCCATGTATGTGGTGGGTGAGACTACAGGCGACGCACACTTCGCTTTCGAGCAAGGAGACGGCGTGCGTCCGTTCGACTTGGAAGTAAGCCAAATGTTCGGACACAGCCCCAAGACCGTGATGCGCGACAACACTGTGGAGCGCAAATACGAGAATGTCAAATACGACCAGAGCAATCTGGACGACAAAGTGGCTACCGTGCTCCAACTGGAAGCCGTGGCTTGCAAGGACTGGCTCACCAACAAAGTGGACCGCAGCGTCACCGGCAAGGTGGCGCGCCAGCAGTGCCAAGGAGTGCTTCAACTGCCACTCTCAGACTGCGGTGTGGTAGCTCTTGACTACCGTGGAGAAAAAGGCATCGCCACTGCGCTTGGTCATGCGCCGCAGGCGGCTCTTGCAAATCCAGCATACGGCTCGGTGCTCAGCGTGGCAGAATCCCTCACCAATATAGTATGGGCTCCTCTTGAAGAAGGTCTCGACAGCATTAGCTTGAGCGCAAACTGGATGTGGCCGTGCCGTGCACAGAACGGCGAAGACGCGCGCCTCTATACGGCGGTGGAAGCGTTGAGCGATTTCTGCTGCGCCTTGCACATCAACGTGCCCACAGGCAAGGATTCCCTAAGCATGACGCAGAAATACCCCAATGGAGAAAAAATCATATCTCCGGGAACCGTCATCGTCACCAGCGGCGGACAAGTCAAGGACATACGCAAGGTGGTAAGTCCTGTGATACAGAACATCGCCTCCGCCATCTACTACATTGACTTCTCCTCCGACGCACTCCGTCTGGGAGGCAGTGCATTTGCCCAAAGTCTCAACAAGGTGGGCAGCGACGTGCCCACAGTCAAAGACGCTGCGTATTTCCGCAAAGCTTTCAACACAATACAGACACTTGTCAGCGAAAACCTCGTATTGGCAGGACACGACATCAGTGCAGGAGGTCTCATCACCACACTTTTGGAGATGACATTCGCCAACACAGAGGGCGGTATGGAGATATGCCTCGACGGCATCAAGGAAAACGACATCATAAAGGTTCTCTTTGCGGAGAACCCCGGGGTAGTCATTCAAGTGGCGGAGACAAACAATGCCAAGACCGAAAGTCTCCTTGCTTCTGCAGGCATCTCATTCGTTGAGATTGGCAAACCTTGCAGCGAACGCCACATCCTCGTGGAGAAAGATGGAGCGGAATACCAGTTCGGGATAGACCATCTCCGCGATGTATGGTACAGCACCAGCTACCTGCTTGACCGCAAACAGAGTTTCAACGGCAAGGCAAAAGAACGGTTTGAGAACTACAAACGTCAGCCACTCGAATGGGACATCAAGGCGGACTTCACCGGCAAGCTCTCCCAATACGGACTCTGTCCCGACCGTTGGAAGAAACCCACGGACAAGGGCACAACGCCTAAGGCCGCCATTATCCGCGAGAAAGGCACCAACGGCGAGAGGGAAATGGCTTATATGCTCTATCTGGCCGGCTTTGAAGTAAAGGACGTTATGATGACCGACCTCATCTCTGGCAGAGAGACTTTGGACGAAGTCAACTTCATAGTCTTCTGCGGAGGGTTCTCCAACAGCGACGTTCTCGGTTCTGCCAAGGGATGGGCAGGAGCCTTTCTGTACAATCCAAAGGCAAAGGAAACGCTTGACAGGTTCTACGCCCGCAAGGACACACTCTCGCTTGGTGTGTGCAACGGATGCCAACTGATGGTGGAATTGGGTCTGATAGGCAAAGTATCGGGCACAGACGGAGAGAAAGTGCGCATGCTGCACAACGACAGCCATAAGTTTGAGTCAAACTTCGTGGGCGTTACCGTACAGACCAACCGTAGCGTTCTCCTGGGCAGTCTCAGCGGAAGCAGGCTTGGCATATGGGTGGCTCACGGAGAGGGCAAGTTCCATTTGCCTGGCAATGAGGAGGACTACAACATAGTGCTGAAATACAACTACGACGGTTATCCTGCCAACCCCAACGGCAGCGACTTTACCACAGCTGGCATCTGTAGTGCGGACGGTAGGCATATCGCCATGATGCCGCATCTGGAGAGGGCTTTCTTCCCGTGGCAATGTGGATTTTACCCTTCAGAACGGAAGGACACCGACAAAATAACTCCTTGGATAGAGGCTTTCGCCAACGCAAGAGAATGGGTTGTTAACACTACAAAGCATGACTGAATCTTCGCGCCTGTTGTGGCAACTTCTCAGGACGTTTACGTATATCGGCCTGTTCACCATAGGAGGAGGATACGCCATGATTCCCCTCATAGAGAAGAATGTGGTGGATGACAGACACTGGACCACCCGTGAGGAACTGCTCGACCTCATAGCGGTGGCTCAGTCGTGCCCAGGCATCTTTGCCGTCAACATCAGCATTTTCATTGGCAACAAGGTACAAGGCACGAAGGGTGCTTTTGTATCCGCTTTGGGCGCTTGTCTGCCGTCGTTCGTCATAATATTGGCATTGGCTGTTCTCTTCAGGCAGTTCAGAAACAATACATACGTGGACGGCTTCTTCCTCGGTCTTCGGCCTGCGGTAGTGGCGCTGATAGCCGCCCCTGTGTTCCGTATGGCCAAGAGTGCGAAACTCAACAGGTACAATATATGGATTCCTGTGGTTGTGGCATTGCTGATATGGCTGATGGGATTAAATCCGGTGTACGCCATCCTTGCCGCAGGCATAGGCGGCTATGCATACGGACAGTATATGAAGTAAATAAAAGACAAACGCCAAACAGCTCAACGATATAACCGCAAAAAATGGTATTGTTATTGTTAAAACTCTTTTGGGTTTTCTTTAAGATAGGACTTTTGGGATTCGGCGGCGGATACGCTATGATATCCATGATACAGGGCGAAGTAGTCCGGAACCACCATTGGATGACTATGGGTCAGTTCACGGATATCGTGGCAATAAGCCAAAGCACCCCTGGCCCCATAGGCATCAACAGTGCCACGTACGTAGGCTACACAGCAATGGTAAATGCCGGTCTGCCAGCATATTGGGGCGTAATAGGCAGTCTTGTGGCCACATTTGCCGTTGTCCTGCCAAGTTTTATACTTATGCTCGCCATCAGCAAGTTCTTGACGAAGTTCAAAGAGCATCCCGCTGTGGAGAACGTGTTCCAGGGTCTCCGTCCCACTGTGGTGGGACTGCTTGCCGCCGCGGCCCTGCTTCTTGTGAACAGCGAGAACTTCGGTACGGTTGACGAACAGCCATGGCGTTTCTGGATTAGTGTAGGCATCTTCATGTTCGCCTTCGTAGGACAGCAAGTGTACAAGATGAATCCTATACTCATCATTCTGCTATGCGGCCTCACAGGATTGGTGCTGTTCACATAACAGTTCCGGTGTTTTTTGCAGCGGGTGCGGTGAAAACACCGCACCCGCTGCTCATTTCATTCCTCTTTCTTAGTGACGTGGGACACGTCACCTACTATTCCTCTGTCTTGGGTTCTTCTTTCGGCGCTTCAAAATCTGTGATTCCGTTACTTACAAGGACATTGTACCAAGATATGAGCTTGCGCATATCCGACTGGCGTACCCGGTCGCGGTCATACTTGGGAAGCACCTCTGCCATAAAAGCTGCCAGTTCTTCCTTGCTTGCTTTCTTATAGTCAATGTCCGTCACTTTCCCGCCTTCCTTGTCGAAGATGTTCTTCAACACTTGACGCAGGGGCACTTCTTCGTCATCCGTGTACATGGCGATGTCCGCCAAGGCTATCACCTTGTCCGCGCCAAACACTGGCATACGTCTCTTCTTACTGTCTATGGTCTCTACCACAAGACTGCTGTTGCCTCTTGAAAGCAACAGATAGAGTCCCGGTTTCCCGGAAACGGCTAAAACTTTTTCTAACATGTCTTTGAGTGTGCTGTTATTTATATTTGTTCTTTATACTGTTTATTATCTGTTTCAATTCTGCGGAGAGTTCCTCACGGCTCTTCCCCACATTGTATATTATGTGCGAGGCCAGTGCCCTTCCTTCATCGATATGCTGCATGGCCATACGGGCCTCCACCTGTTGTCTGTCGCTGCCGTCACGTTTCATCGCTCTTGCAATACGCGTACTCACGTCTGCGTCAACGAATATGACATAGTCCACAAGTCTGTCTAAACCGCTCTCATACAGTATGGCGCTCTCCACGGATACTATATTTGAAGACTCTTGCATCCTCCATCTCACGAAATCCTTTTTTACCGCGGGATGTATCACATTTTCCACCTTATGCGCATTCCCGGTATCGGAAAAGACATAATGCGCCAGTTCGCTTCTAACGAGTTTCGTACCACTGTACACTTTATCGCCGGCAAGTTCTATAAGCTGTCGCCTCACGTCACAGTCGTTGTCGCTTATCCATTTTGCCCGCGAGTCGCAGTCATATACGGGGACGTGGCATTCCGTGCGCAGGATGTCAGCCACAAGACTTTTGCCGCTTCCTATCCCTCCGGCAATGCCTATGGTAACGTGAAGCATCATTGGTCTGTCTCCTCCACGTCAAGCTGTTCTATCAGATAGTCCACCTCCGCAGGCGTTATCCTTACGTTGGATATTCCGTCAGGCAAAGATTTGAGGCGTAGTCTATACTTGGGATAAGGATTGTCGCGCATCTCCTCGTAAGTGGCGGCAAAGACAAAATTGTCGGATGTCACACTCCGGTATCTTGAAGACTCCACACGGAACGTCACCTTCGCCTTTGCCGGGAATGTCCGCAACCTCTTGTCGCCCGGGAAGTTGAGCCCCCTTATGGGCACTTCCAAAGTCTTCTCGGCATAGTATCCCACCAGAACCTTCATGTCCACCTCTTTCGGGATGCACATCATCCCTCTCGCCGACCTTATGGGGATGGTGTACGACGTGTCCCGGGTCAACTGGGACACGTTGACTGTTTTGGTGTACACACAAGTCATGGTGTCAAGCATTGACGCGGGAGCATACACCGTCACGGAGTCCGGAGTAAACTCGACACCTTGCAGATAGTTCTGCGGCGACGTGAAAATGGCGCCATGGCAACGTACCGGCAAATGCACAGGTTCTCCGCGGTTGAAAAAGTACTCCAGCGTATCAGGCTTCACGGACACTATATGCGCAGATCCCCCGTCCAGATATGCCTGCGCCATCTTTTGGATATCAGAGGTTCGGAACACCACTCTGCCGCTAAGACTGCCGTCGTCATTTTTTCCAAAGTCCACATTTATGTTGTCAGCCGTGCGGTTGCGGAAGAACTTGACAAGTGCAGACCCTCTGTCCCTGACTGTGACAACGAGAGGAGGCAGCGAATCTGTGGTGATCACCACATCGTCCGGAATGTCGGTAATGCGCACCGGCATCTCTATCTCCACCTCAAAAGTCTCGTTCAGCGTTTGCAGAAGCCAGAAGCCGAAAGAGACGCACAAGAAGAAAAAAAACAACAACATGTCGTGCCCTTTACGTACGAACACCACATTTGCCACCCTTCTCCAATATGACCTTGCCATCTCTTTCATCTATGCATACCGAACAACTGAGGCGCTGAACTGCCGGGCAGGCGGTCGCCCTATGCCTGTGTGGGCTGCGCCTGTGCGTAGACAGAGTTGCGGTCTACCTTGATGCGGACTCCGTTGGCCACCTCTATCATCAGAGTGTTGGAGGCTTCGTCCACAGTCTTCACCACTCCGTATATGCCTCCCGAGGTAACCACTTCCTGTCCTGCGGTTATGGCGTTTCTAAAATTGCGCAACTCGTTCTGCTTTTTCTTCTGAGGACGTATGAAAAAAAGGTAGAACACCACGAAGATAAGCACCCAAAAGAGAATAGGCATATAATTGCCTGCAACAAGAAGTAATGTCATAATGAATCTGTATTTAATTTGGTATTTACGGTTTGATCGTCTTTTATCAGTTTGTTTTCACTCTGCAGTTTCTTGGCAATGTTGTCCAGCGTAGCGTTGATGTACTTTCCGCTCTTGGGCGTGCTGTACATCTTGGCAAGTTCCACATACTCGTTGATGCTTACACTTATGGGGATACCGGGGAACGATATAATCTCCGCCAACGCCACTTGCAGTATAACCCTGTCCATAAGCGCCACACGCTTGATGTCCCATTTGCGTGTAGTGGAAGCTATGAGGTCGTAATAGTACTTTTCATTGCCGAGTGTCCTCGCCAACAGACGTTCGGCAAACTCCTTGTCCGAAAGGTCTCTGTATTCGGGAAGCAACGGCTGGTCTGCCGCACTGTCCGCCTTGAACCTGTTTATTGTCTTCAGCACAAACGTGTCCACCACCACCTTGTCGTCGTTCCAATAAAGGCAAGCTTCCTCCAATATTGAATCAAGTTCCTCGTTGTTGCATATAAAATGGCGGTAAATGAGACGGCACACCTCCTTGTCCGCTTCATAGGAGTCGTCGTCGTTCTCCATGTATTGCTTGAAGAAAGAGCTCTCCTCAACCTTTGCGTAAAGCGAACGCACAAAGTCCTCATGGTCTGCCCACGAATAACCCGACACGTTCTGAAACTCCGAAAGCATCTTGTTGGACTCCAACTGAAGCAGGAACTTGTTGTTTACAAACTTCGTACTGACGGCATTTGCGTCTTCGCCAAGACGCTTTGCCCTGTTTTGCCTTACTT
>CAVHCL010000055.1:0-12902 GCA_963634425.1 Bacteroidaceae bacterium | reverse complement strand
ACGCGTGTAATCGTGGACACTCCAAATGTCTGTCTTGACATGAGAGTCCCCGCTTGCATCGTTGACAGGACGGGTTGGGTCCATAGATTTGGTCACATCGTACACGTTGTTCACAAAACGATGGTATACAGTGGTGTTGTTGCCCCAGGTCTCGTTGAGAGGAGTCCATGTGACCAGACTGGGGTGGTTGCGGTCGCGTGTTATTATTTCCTGCCACTCACGGATAAAGTTGCCTGTGGCTTCCTGGTCGTTGACATCAAGCCCCCACGAAGCTTCCTCGCCCCATGTAATGTAACCCAGACGGTCTGCCCAGTAATAATAACGCTCTTCAAAGACTTTCTGATGAAGTCTGGCCCCGTTGAAACCTACGGCTTTGGACATCTCAATGTCGTGGCGGAGAGCTTCGTCGGTGGGCGCTGTCCAGATACCGTCGGGATAATATCCCTGATCCAGCACAAGACGTTGGAAATATGGTTTGTTGTTGAGATAGAAATAACCGTTGGCACAATGCACCTTACGCATTCCGGCATACGAGTTTACCGAGTCTATCACCTTGCCAGAAGCATCCTTTACCGTAAGTTTTATGTCGTAGAGGTTCGGAGTCTCCGGTGTCCAAACTTTTGCCTTCTTTATCGGCAGCACAATGTTTGTCCCGTCTGAAGCGGGAACT
Organism: Bacteroidaceae bacterium; assembly: GCA_963634425.1. Lineage (GTDB taxonomy): Bacteria > Bacteroidota > Bacteroidia > Bacteroidales > Bacteroidaceae > Physcousia. Next base: position 12,232 of record CAVHCL010000055.1, on the reverse strand, counting down.
GTCTTGGTGCTCACCACTTTCTTGCCGTCCAACACGTCTACGGTAATGGTATTGCCGTTGGACAGAGCATAGAATTCGGGGCGAACCACAAACTGCTGTTGGTCAAAGTCAGGTATGGTGGTTATGAGTTTCAGTGCCTGAGGATGGACAGCTTCCATCCAGACGGTCTGCCATATACCCGTGACACGCGTGTAACTGCAACCGCCACTGTAGTATCCTGTACATTGTTTGCCCACAGTCTGCTTGCCGCTGCGAATGTCGTCTTCGGCACGTACCACAAGTTGGCATGTCTCGCCAGGAGTCACGAAGCGTGTGATGTCTGTCTCAAAAGAAGAACTGCCTCCGAGATGCTCCGTCACAAACTGCCCATTAATCCAAACGGTAGCCTTATAGTCCACTGCGCCAAAATGCAATATCATGCGATGGCCTTTCCACTCTGCGGGGACGCTGACAGTGCGATGATACCATATTGTGTTGATGAAGTCGGTATGGCCTACGCCGGAAAGCGAACTCTCAGGGCAGAACGGAACCACAATCTTACCGTCAAACCCCTTGCTCTCATGGAATTTCCTGTCAGACCCGCTGTTGCCGAAATCAAAAGTATAAGACCATGTTCCGTTGAGGTTTAACCACGACTCTCTCTCAAACTGTGGACGGGGATATTCCGGACGGGGAACATCCGCCCACACACTTTGCACGCAGACTGTAAGCAACAGCCACAATACGACAGATAGCTTTTTCATTTGTTGTTGTTAATATATTGGTTATAAAAATGAGTTTTTTACTATTAGATATCACTCCGCAAAGTTAATGAAAAATTTCAATGTAAACGGGAAATACATATTCAAATGTGGTGCACAACCATGATATTTGCGTCCCGTTGTCGGGAAAAACAACGGCAACATTCCATTCCGTGTCGCCAAGACGCTAAAACGCCAGACATTTGAATACTGCTATCCATGGCAACACTGCCATGGTATAACCCAAATTGTTGAGGTGCAAACCGTCCGCCGTAACGGCCGTAAGGTTGGCATCCGTAATGCCGCTTTGGCGTCTCTGGTCCACAAACAACCAATTCCGATTCATAGCTGCTACTGTAAGCATGGCCAACTCGTAATCGTCAAGAGTATGCCCGGCGGAATTCACAGAAGTGCTGGTGTACCCACTGTTGTTTCTGCACAGTGCGTTGGAGAAGATTATCACCACGCTGTCACCGCTGATTTCCGTTATTTTGTCATAAAGTTGCCTTATGGCTCCGTAGAACGTACACGGCCCCGTGGCGTTGGTGTAGTCGTCAAGCGAGCCGACAGGTATATCGCGTCTGAAATCATTGGTAATAAAGTCCACCGTCCATACCGCATCGGGCACAGGATTCCATCCGTTGTCCATTTTGAGAGCCTCCACAGCCACGCTCTTCTTGTCATTTGCCGACACTGCACCCAAAGAATAACCGCTGTATCCTCCGTCGGGTCCAGGACGAAAGACAGAGCGGAAACAGAAAATCTCCTGAAGCAGAGTCTGGTATCCTTTTCCTATGAAAGAACCTGAGTATGGCGTTTGGAAGTCTCCGTCGGACGAATACTTTACACGGTATCCGTCGTTCCGCCAAATGCTGTGGCCGAGAAAAACCACATTCTTGTCTATCCTTATTTTCTCTTGGCACCCAATACCGTGGCGCCGCATATTCTCCGTCTGACCGTGGCAAACAGCATTGATGCTTGTAGACAAAGCCAATAATAGGGAAAGGAAGACACCTCTGCTCATGTAACAAATAACAATTGCGTTGAACTCTTGTCCGTTTCAGCAGTATTGCATCTTTTTCCTCAGATGTCTGTACAGCCACACGAAAGCCGGGATGAGGAAGAGATCTGCCATAATCCATGCCACAGGGTCGCCGAAACACATCCCGTTCCAAGCGAAAGCCGGAATAATCCACAGGCTCACTCCACACCGGGCTATCATCTCCATCACACCGCTCATCATGGAAAGATTGCTGTATCCCAAACCTTGGATGCTGTAGCGGAGTATGGTGAGCAGTCCAAGAATAGGATAGAAATAGTTGCCTATACGCATAAACTGGGAGGCGTAACCCACCACTTCCGTCTCGCCTTTGTCTACAAAAAGCAACATCATCTCATCGGCAAAGGGGTAGATAATGATGAAAGTGAACACGAAATATACCAACATCACCCTTATGGCGGCACTAACTCCCCGCCCCACTCTATCCAGTCGCCTTGCGCCGAGGTTTTGACCGCAGTATGTGGCCATGGCCACTCCGATATTCTCAAACACGCAGATGAAAAGGTATTTTATTCGCATAGAGGCCGTGAAAGCCGCCACATACACCGTGCCCAACGCATTGTTGGCACTCTGCATCATCATTACGCCTATGCCAGTGATGGAGAACTGCAGTCCCATTGGCACGCCGTTGTTAAGCAGTATGTTCATCTTCTTGTTGTCAAACTCCCTTTCTTCACCCTGCGGGATGAGTAGCTGCATACGTTTGCCTATGTACCATACGCACAGAGCTACCGAAAAGCCCTGCGACAACAACGTGGCAATGCCGGCGCCCTCCACGCCAAGCCCCATGAAAAGGATAAAAATCACGTCAAGCAATATGTTTACCAACGATGCCGCAATGAGAAAATAGAACGGTTGTTTGGAATTGCCAAGTGCGCGTATATGCCCCGACAACAGATTGTAGCCTATAGTGAACGGTATGGCGGCAAACTGCAGCATAAGGAACACATAGGCATCGTCAAAGACATCGGCGGGAGTGTTTACAAGGCGCAACAATTTGTCGCAGAAGAGGCACGAGAGCAGTGTGATGACAACGGCGAAGACTACAGCTATGCGGATGCTGTTGCTCACATAAGTTCGCATTTTGCTGTAATCCTTGGCACCGAAAGCCTGTGCCACTGGTATGGCAAAGCCGGCACACGAGCCATTGCAGAAGCCCATTATCAAAAACATCATGCTCGACGAGGCTCCCACCGCCGCCAAAGCTCCGACTCCTATCCATCTGCCGACGATGACGGCATCAATGACGAGATACATCTGCTGAAGGATGTATCCCAATATGAGTGGCACTGCAAAGGATGTGATAGCTCTCGTCGGCGAGCCGACAGTCATGTCGTTTACGTTGCTGTTGTTCATTTTGTATTCTCTCTTCACACCTTGTATTTATGAAGCAGCCTCTTTCTTCTTGGGAGTTTTGGCGTTCTTGCGTTCGTATTTGTCAAGACGCGCGCGGAGACGCTGTATCTCATTCTCCTTGACCTCCAATTCCTCACCCATATTGGCAATCTGCGTATAGAGACTGTTCAACTCGTCGTTCTCCACCGCATCCGAAAAGAGGTCCTTGACACGCTTCAGAAAGTCGCCGAGAATATTCATGTAGTTGGTAAATGCGTCGTACTCACTGTCAAAAATGCTGCGGCAGACAGGTATACCGTTGTTCTTTGTGGTCATGAAACGGAAGTTGTCAGTAGCTTGCAAACGGTCCCAATCCTGCTGTATGCGGCGGTCGCGGCAAGCCAATATGCGCCCTACTATCTTCTCGTCATAGAGTTTCGCAAACGCCTCTTTCTGCATTCCGTTTCCGAGAACACCAGACGTGTCGCGTTCCTCGTCATTCCAACTGATAGGATAAATTACGTCCAACGGCCCCGCAGGTTTGTTCTTGGATATTATTTCGGAAGGTGTGACAAAACGCACTTTGTCCTTCCCCACACTTGGCAGAGCCCTCAGGAACTCCAGTATATTGCTCTCGAGAGGCTGCACCATGCCCAGGGCAGAGAACTCCATCATTATGTTGACAACCTTTTCTTCCTCAGGCAAGCTCTCTATCCATCCTATGTATTTGTCCGCCATGAGAGGGTATTCCGCCCATGCGCTGTTGCTGAAGCGCAGACTGATGTCGTCGCTTAGCTTGTAGTCTCTCAACAGGAGGGACAGACGCGAGTCCTTGGCGCAGCTGTACACGTAGTGCGGACTCTTCCACCCCAACACGTGCCTGGCGCCTTCCACCATCATGCCCTTAAATCCCATTTCTGCAGCCATACCGCCTATCTCGTCATCATAGATAAGCGAGCTGTTGCGCAGCACCTTAGGAGTGTGACCGAAGAGTTCTTTTATCTTCTTGGCCTGACGTTTAACCTCACGCACAAAATTCTCCTCATTGCCCAGCGAGGACAGACCGTGGCTGTAAGGCTCTGCCAAAAACTCCACACACCCGGTGTCCTGCAATTGTTGCAGGAGGTCGATGACCTCGGGGGCGTGCTGCTCCATCAACTCCAGCGACACTCCGCTGATGCTGAACGCCACTTTGAAGTCCTTGCCATACTGCTGCGCCATTTCCAGCATGGTACGCAAGGCTGGCACGTAACTCCGGCGGGAGGTCTCCTCCATGACACGCTCATTCTCATAGTCGTCGTAATAGTAATGGTCCTTGCCTATATCAAAGAAACGGTAGCGTTTGAGATGTATCGGTTGGTGTATCTCAAAATATAAACTTATTGTCTTCATATCTTTATGTCATTTGTTAACTTCCGTTATTGCTTACAGGCGACAGACAGCATGCCACCATATAATCTTTAAAACACTCAAATATTTTTTACTGCGCTAAGGTAGTCGTTATTGTTGAACCATCCGCGCGAGACAAGTTGGTTGTAGCACTCTCTGATGCGTAAGCCTACCTTCTCCCACGTTATTTGGGCAACCTCCTTCATTCCCTCTTCGGCAAGATATGTGTGAATGGCCTCGTTGGTACAGATGCTATATATGGCATCAGCCATGGCATCTATGTCCCAATAGTCCACCTTTATCACTTTGGATAGAATCTCGCCGCACCCACTTTGTTTGCTGATGACACACGGGCATCCGCACTGCATGGCCTCCAGCGGAGCGATACCGAAAGGCTCGCTCACGGACGGCATGACAAACACATCGGAGTTCTTATAACATTCGTACACCTGTTTGCCTTTCTGGAAACCGGGAAAATGGCAACGGTCGGCTATCCCGTAGGAAGCTGCCAATTCTATCATGGCGTTAAGCATATCCCCGCTGCCTGCAAAGCAAAAACGGATGTTATGGCTGCGGTCCAATACCCTTTTGGCGGCCTCAAGGAAATATTCGGGACCTTTCTGCATGGTGATACGTCCAAGGTATGTGACCACCTTTTCGTCAGGGTTCTTGTGAGTCTCTATGTTTCTTATTTCCTCGGACAACGGGTACACGGCATTGTGCATGGCGACGCACTTGTTAGGGTTCTGATCATACTGGTTGATGACAGTCTGCCGTGTCAGCTCGCTCACGCACATGATGCAGTCGGCGTGGTCCATACCGTTCTTTTCTATACTGTAAACAGTAGGGTTGACCTTGCCACGCGAACGGTCGAAATCTGTTGCGTGCACGTGTATGCACAATGGCTTGCCTGTCACCATCTTGGCATGCACCCCGGCAGGATATGTGAGCCAGTCGTGCGCATGTATTATGTCAAACTGTTCGCTGCGCGCCAACACTCCTGCGATGATGGAGAAGTTGTTGATTTCGTCGTGCAGATTGGCGGGGTAGCCTCCGGCGAAACCGATGCATCCCAAATCGTCCAAACCCTGCATATAAGTGAAATCGGCATACAGATGATCCCTAAACCTGTAGTAGTCCTCTGCGGTGTGTCCAACGAAACGGCCTTTGATGTTGTCGTACCATACGTCGCGCCACACCACGGGCACCTGGCTCATGTTGATAATCTTAATGAATTTCTCCTCTTCGCCAGTCGGCCGCGGCATACAGAATGTGGTCTCCACATCGCCCTGAAGACTCAAGCCTTTGGTGATACCATAGGATGCTACAGCCAGTCCGCCATATATCTTAGGAGGGAATTCCCATCCGAACATCAATACTTTCATCTTTCGTTCCTCCTAAATTAAAAATCATTGTATTTGTCAAGTAGTTTCACGATTCTCATAATACCGGACACGTTCATGGCGAAACTGATGGCACCTCTACCGTGAAACGGGGGATTGCCGTCAAAGAGTTCGGGAATGGTGCCTATGCAATGATAGAACAGTTCTTCCTCGTATCCTACCAAAAGATTGTCCACATAACTAAGGCGACTCTTTTTGTACACCTTGAGACAAGCCTCCATATAGAAAGCGGCCAGCCACGGCCATGCCGTACCCTGATGATAGGCGTAGTCCCGCTGAACCTGTGGGCCCGTATACATGGGGTTGTATCCGTGGCTCTTGGGGGACAGCGAGCGGAGTCCCTTGGGAGTGATGAGTTCCTTGGTGCACGTGTCAAGAACACTCTTGCGTTGTTTCGCATCAAGCGGCGAATAGTCGAGCGCCACAGAGAATATCATGTTGGGACGTACGTCATAGTTGCGATAGCCGTCCACGCAATAGTCGCAAAGATAACCGTACTCGTTGTAAAACATAGGCGCAAAATTCTTGCCGCACAATGCTGCGGTATCCTCAAGTACGCCTATGTACTGGTCGTCGTGCACAAAACGGCAAACTTCTGCACTGAACTTCAACGCATTGTACCACAAAGCGTTAAACTCCACTATATATCCTGTGCGCGGAACAATGGGCTTGCCGTTGACACTGCTGTTCATCCACGTTACCGCCATGTCTTTGCCTTCGCTGTACACGAGACCGTTTTCCTTTATCCGCAGATTGGGATGCCTGCCGTCCAGCAGCCACAACATCATGTCCCGCAATAGTGCGCTGTACTTCCGCACGGCAACGTCCATACCCTCAATGGAGGCGTACTGCTGAATGCACCACACTGCCCAAAGGAGCACGTCGGGATGTTCCATTTCCTTGATGCTAACAGACAACGGAACGCCGTTCATAAACTCACGGACACCCTTTTCCGCTGTTCCCATCACGTCGTCGAACTTCGTCACTTCGTTGTTGGTAAGTGTAAGACCCGGCAAGGAAATGAACATATCCCTTGCCCTGCACTTGAACCAAGGATAACCGGCGAGTACGTAGTCTTCGTGTTCGCGGTGTATGATGAACTGATGTGCGCTGTTTACCAATGTGTTGTAGAAATTGTCGCGCGGCGTGCGCACGTTAAGCTCATAGTCGGCGAGCTCTGCCAAAGCGGTGGTGTCGACTTCCTTGACACCTGCGGCAAAGACCACGCTCTCGCCTTTGCCGATGGTAAACTGGAAATAACCCGGCACATAGAGGTCTTCGTTGCTTGAATATCCACGCTCCTGCTCCTTGGGATACTCAAGCCCCCTGTACCAGTCTGGACGATAGACGAACTCGTTTTCCTTGTCTATCTGCATGAAAAGCTCCGGATAACCGGGATACATACACGTCTTGATGCCGTTTTGCACCTGTTGGTAACTGCGGTCAACCCTGCCGTTCTCGTGCGTGAACTCTCTGACACTGCGGAAAGCAAGGAATGGTTGAAGACGGAGTGTAGTCTCGCTGTGCGCATCCACCAATGTGTACCGTATGATGATGCGGTTCTCAAAATGCTGGAACATCATCTCGCGTTTCAGAATTACGCCACCTACCCGATACGTGGTGGTGGGCACCTGCAACGAGTCGAACTCCCGTATGTATTTATGTCCGCGCGGACTGAAGTTGTCCCCCTGATATTTGTGGAGCCCGAGGTTGAACTCCGCTCCGTGCTGTATGACCGTGGCATCCAACGATGACAACAGCACATGATTTTCGTCGTCAAGCTCCGGGACGGGCACCACAAGCAGTCCATGGTATTTACGTGTATTGCAGTCGACAATTGTAGTACACGAATAGGCCCCGGAACGATTGGAACGCAATACCTCTTTAGGCAAAGACTCTGCCAGATTGGTCATTAAAGTTTTGTCAAATCTCAAATAGCTCATAGCTCATGCTTTGTTTAGGCTCTGTATATGGGGGATTTCTGTTATTACCTAATCTCAAAGTAACGGATTTATTTTCGTTCCTACAATTATTTTTCGTTTTTTTTACACAACGCTTCTTAATTTTTATAATTTTGGCGAAAAACAAGCTTTTGGGTTTGCTGCAATCGTCCGAAATAAGTAACTTTGCATGATAATATATAGGAGAAAAGACTGTTAATCAGCGTATGTACATGAACAAAAAGGAGGCTATGGAAAGAATGCCCGACCTCTCTTCCGTATTGAGTGAAACAGAAAGGGAACTTGTGCAAAAAGAGATGACCGTGCATCGCTACCAGAAGAATGAAATCATATACCATGAGGGCGAAAAGCCGACACATATGATGTGTCTCTTGGAAGGGAAAGTGAAGATATATATGGACGGTGTGGGAGGACGCAGCCAGATAATGCGTGTGGCGAAATCCGTGGAGTACTTTGCATATCGTGCCGCTTTCTCCGACGAGAACTACATCACCTCCGCAGCTGCGTTTGAACCTTCAGTAATAGTGTGCATACCCATAGAACTGACAAAAAGGCTCATCCTCAGCAACACACAGTTGGGATGGTTTTTCATACGCAAACTTTCGGACTCTCTCGGGCAAAGCGACATGAGAACCGTAAACCTCACGCAGAAGCACATACGCGGCCGCTTGGCGGAGAGCATACTGTTCTTGAAGGAGAGCTACGGTTTGGAGGAGGACGGATGTACCTTGAGCATATATCTGAGCCGTGAAGACATGGCAAACCTCAGCAATATGACTACGAGCAACGCCATACGCACGTTGAGCAACTTTGCACAGGAGAAACTGATAGCCATAGACGGACGTAAGATAAAAATAATAAACGAGGAGGAGCTGATGAAGGTTTCCGCCTTAGGCTAAAAGCGAACACACGGCATCCACTTTTTCACCCATAGGGAGAGAAGCGTCTATCCAGTGTATGGGTATGCCGCGGCGTTCCATCCCGCGGAACCATGTCATCTGTCTCTTGGCGAACTGATGTATGGCAGCCTCCAGTCTGCGCACCATCTCTCCATATTCCAATTCGCCTATGCAGTATAATGTGAGGTATTTGTATTCCAAACCGTAATACAGAATGTCTTCGGCAGGGACGTGTCTGAGAAGACTTCTCACCTCTTCCACCATGCCATCGTCAAGACGGCGAACAAGCCTTTCGCTTATCCTGCGCCTTCTGTCCTCACGGTCAACGTTCACACCTATGGTAAGGCTTTTCATTTGCGGGAACTGCCTCTCGTCTATTTTATGCTCGCGGTAGTAGACCTGTATCTCTATAGCGCGGACGGCCCGTTTGACAGTATCCACATCGGTGGTATTGTGCAGAGTCTTATATTCTGAAAGGATGGAAGTAAGCTGTTCCAACGTATATTTGCCAAGTTCCTCTCTCAACTGCGGATTTTCTGGAACAGGTACCATCTTGTAACTCTTCAGGACACTTTCTATATAAAGTCCTGTCCCGCCGCAGAGTATAGGAACATTCCCTCTTCCGACGATACCACGAAACGCCTCCTGAAAGTCCTGCTGATACCGGAAAAGATTATATCTGTCTCCTGCATCGGCTATGTCTATGAGATGGTAAGGGATTCTCTTGCCATTCACACTGTAGTCCGACAGGTCTTTACCCGTACCTATGTCCATGCCGCGATACACTTGACGGCTGTCCGCACTTATTACCTCAGCATTGCCCAACCTTGCAGCCACATGAGCTGCAAGGTCGGTCTTTCCGGATGCTGTAGGTCCCAGTATGGTAAGGATGTCTGCCTTCATTCCTAAGTGCCTTAGGGAAGCGGCTCTGCCGATGGAGGAACGGCGTCCTCAGATGCACCCCATGCCTTGTTGGGACGTTCGCCCATCACAAGCACGAGTGTGGCTCCGCTTTTCACATCCTCGTGTGCCAGCCATGGCCGCTGGAGAGGCTTGCCGTTAAGGGTGGCACTCTGTATGTATTTGTTCTCGTCGGAACAATTCTTGGCCACAATGTGGAATGTCTTGCCTCCACCTACGTTTACCTTGATGTCGCAGAACAACGGGCTGCCTATGTTATACACAGGGAAACCTGGAGTGACTGGATAGAAACCAAGACTGGAGAAGACCACAAACGATGTCAGCCCTCCGCCGTCCTCATCTCCAGGAATACCCATCAAGTCGTTGCGGAACCATGTCTTCAGACACTGTCTGATACGTTTCTGAGTCTTCCAAGGCGCACCTGCGTAATTATATATATAAGGTATATGCAGTGACGGCTCGTTGGCCATGGTGAACTGCCCTATATTTCCTGTCTGGTCGGGTAGTTGTGTATAGAATTCTCTCTTGCCCCTGCCCATACTCTCGGCGAAGGTCTGGTCAAGATTGCGCACCAGCTGTTCCCTGCCGCCCATCAGAGCCACCAAATCGGCAAAGTTGTGCTGCACGTCCCAACGGTATGTCCATCCGTTGTTTTCATCGTACACTTCCCTACAGCTCAAACCGCCACCGAAACGATAATCGAAATTCTCGAAGAATTTGCCATCCTTGTCTTTGGGATGGAAGAACTTGGTGTCGGGGTTCCACACATTACGGTAGTTGTAACTCAGACGGAGGTACTTCTGTTCTGAAGCGGTGTCGCCCCGAAACTCCGCTATACGCGAAAGGCACCATTCGTCGTACGATGTACCAAGTGTGACTGCCACAGGCTGACGTTTCTCAAACCCATGCACATTAGGGTCATTCTCCTGTTCGCCCTCCCTCAGTGCCGGTATATATCCATGTTTCTTGTAGAAGTCGTCTATCCATCCTGCCGGATTGCCGCACCACGGAGCCAATGTTTTCTCTTCAATGCCTCTACGGCAATAGGTGAAAGCTCTGTCTGCGTCAACATTAAGTCCCTTATAGAGGGCATCCGCCACCATGGCGACACCGTGGTTGGAATTCATGCGCCGTGTATCTCCCGTCATCTCGGGGAAAGTGGGCATCCACCCTGTGCCCATCTGTTCGGCCATACGCAAATAACTCTCTATGATGTGCTCTTCCTGAGAAGGCTGTATCAGAGCTCTCAGAGGATGCGCGGCACGATAAGTGTCCCAAATCCAATCGTCGGTATAGAACGGAATGCCTCCGTCCTCATGTACCATTCCGTCGAAAGCGGAAAAATAAAGTCCGTCCTCACTCAAGCAAACAGGACGCTCAAATGTCCGGTAGTAACTGGTATAAAAAACAGTAAGTTGGTCTTCGGTGCCACCTTTTACCTTGATGTTTCCCAAAGTCTCGTTCCATATCTTGCGTCCTGCCTTAGCCACGGCATTCAGATCAAAGGCATTCCCTTGTTCACGTACGAGATTTTTATGCGCCTGCTTCTCGTCGATGAGCGAGATGCCGTACCTTACGCTCACCTTTGCCGTGCCCTTGGGGAAATGGGCTACCACAGCACGGCGCACATTCTCTGTAAGCGTTTTACGGTTTTCACTCTCCGAGGGACGGCTCACTTTGCCTCTTCCCTCAAGTGTGCCTGTCCACTCGGGTTGCTGCGAGAACTCTGCGGCAAAATATATGTACATACCGTCCTTTAGCCTTTGCCTTCCGGTCATCGGTGCAGAGGTTTCGGAGATGTCTCCTCCGTCTGTATAAAGAATGATGTCGACAGGCTTGTCGGTGTCGCAAAACACAAGGTCGTAGATGGCACTCTGATGCGAAACGGCAAGATGTACGTCTATACTGTTGTCGGCAATCTGTACCTGATAGTCGTACGGCGTGATGCGTTCCTGATCCCATCTGGTGCTGACAATGTCGCGCACGTCCCCATCCTGAGTGACACTGAGACGGAATGCGCTTCTCTCTCTATGATTGGTGACGACAATAGGAAGACCGTCCAAATATTCCGAAGTATAATCTCCTCTGGTGGGATAGATACGCATCAGACTGTTGGGCAGCTGTATGGTGGGAAACGTAGGCACAAGCATATGGCTGATATTGCCTATATAGGGGTTTACATAGTCCACAGCTTCCTTTTTGGCCGATAGACTGGATGAGAAAAGCAGAACGGACAACAACACTACCGCCAGTCTGCCAAAAGATGAGAAATGCATATTAGGTCTAATTTGAATGGTTGTTAAAATCTTTATTCTTATTTTTTCACCACCAAGATACTGAGTTCGTACAGTATGTAAAGTGGTATGAATACGGTCATAAGCGTGAACGGGTCACCGCTGGGCGTGATAAACGCAGATGCTACCAACAAAACCACTATGGCATGACGCCTGTATCCCTTAAGCATGGATCTCTTGAGTATCCCCAATTCTGACAGAAGCCATGCCAAAAGGGGCATCTCAAAGAC
>CAVHCL010000054.1:0-38154 GCA_963634425.1 Bacteroidaceae bacterium | reverse complement strand
GAGCAGGCTCTCCCGGGTTCCCATTTCCATCACTTCGACAGAAGGGGTCACATAGTCTTTCTTTTCCATGTCAGTTAAATTTAGAAATTCAGTTTTTTTTGTTTTGTCATATCAGCCGCAAAGATAAGCATTTTATACCCCCCCCGAAACAATCGGGCATTATTTTCAAAAAAGGCGCAATTTATTGATTTATGTCAATTCGCCAAAGAGCGGAGATCACGTTTTCCTGCCTGTATAGGCAAAGGATCCTTGGTCTTGAATGAGAATGAGTTTGTAAAATGAAGGCTTGATGTTGCTGTTTTGTGGAAAAAAAGAAGGTTGTCATCTCGACAACCAATCTTTCTACTAACCTTAAACTAATACCATGAAAACTGGTGCAAAGATAAGCCATTTTATTTATATGGCAATACTTTTTTGTCTTTTTTTTCAGGGAAAAATGGAAAAATGCCTATCCAATGTGTGGATTGATGACTTTTAAGAGGCGGCGTTGCCTATGATGTCTTCGCACAAGGCAGATTATGGCACAGGCGATGTCGTGTCCGCCATTTCCTGTCCCTGTGTAGTGCAGGAGGTATGCGGTAGTGGTGGCTACAGGTATCAGTGAGGCTGGCAGCGACCATGGGCGTGTAGCCGTCATCCGGTCTTTGGGTGTCCTTTTTCTCATACCATACATATTATATTAACATACGTGCAACAGTTTGTTTGCCGTATATAACTGTTGTCAGGATCTCATGCGCCCACAGTATATTTGCTTAAAGGCAGCATGGAGAATATTTTGGCGGTTACGGCACAGCAGATGTACGATGCCGCCGCTATGCATGGTATAGCCAACCATACGGGCATCAAGGGGTTGGTCTTGTCATTGCCCACTATGACGGCAGCTATCTGGCTCAAGAAGAAAAGGTGCATCAAATACATACCGTACGAGAGTCTGGAAAGTTCTGTTATAGCCTTCGGAGCTTTCTTTTGTTCTATGCACGAGAACATGAGGAAAGCCCCAAATGTGGCCAGCAGCACGTTGGGTGTGCAGAACTCACCAGCCCCCTCGAGTATTGTGGTAGGAATCTCAATTCCGGGGACTCCCCACCACCAAAAGAAACCGGCCGTGAACGTGGCGCCCACAAGGAATGTCAGCAGACCCACACGCAGCCTCTTGCTGCGGTTCCAGTGCAGATGATAACGGATGTAGTGCGCCAGAACAAGGTAGCCAAGGTATCCGGAGCAGTACCAAAAGGCGTGGAACTCGTTCCAAAAACACTCTCCCCATATCTCGGGGGACACGAACTTGTGGATGAATGGGATGAACGTGGTGAAGACGAAGAAACAGAGGAACAGACGCTCGTCCTTTGCCGTGGCACGCTCGAGCCATGGCGATACCACGGGAATGATAATGTAAAGCGATATGAGAGGATACATGAACCACAAATGCCCGCCCATAGGAGGAAAGTTGAAAGGCACTGCCTTAAAGCTGGCAATGCAGTCGTCCCATGTCATCCCACCCCATAAGGCAGGCAAGAAACAATAAAGCAGTAAGAAAAAGACAAACGGAGGCAGTATGCGGCCAAACCGGTGTCTGTAGAATTGTGTCATAGTAACGCCATGTCTCATGGGGACGAGCAAGTAGGCCGACACTATGATGAAAAGCGGCACGCACGTTCTGGCGACAAAATGGTCGTAGAATGCTATCCAGAAACGGTTGGACTCGTTGGCAAGTACCGACACGTCACCGGCTATTCCCGAAGAGTCGGCTCCGAAAAAGTTTTCGCTTGCGTGTACGAGCATCACCATGAAGCACGCCGCCACCCTTATCCAGTCCACAAAGGGTATTCGCTCAATGTCTTTTGTCATTTGCGTATGTATTGCAGTTTCAGTTATGTGCTGCAAAGTTAGTGATTTTTCCCGACCCTCACAAACGAAAGTCACAGGGAACCCTATACAAACAAATTCTTGTTGTTGAGACTTACGGAACTGTGTTCTCAAGGTTGTTGCCGAAATAGTGGTACTTGCCCATCACAGAACATATGACCAAAAGGACAAAATGTCATCAAATTGCTCCAAAAAAGGAACATTTGTCTTGTTAAAAACGCATTTTTCGGATTTTGTTTGTACTTTTGCCGGACAATTCGGGGGTTGACGTGCTTTGTGTAGCAGAGCAGGTGAGGCTCCGGACAAAAGGGACACAGAGCAAAGCTTTGTGGATGAGACGTTTGCTGGAAGAAGTACTTGTAGAGTTATGAATTTTAGGATAATATATTAAGTGTTATATAGACTTTATGGACTTTACATTGTTTATTACTGTTTTGCTGACGGCTGTGACTTTAGTGGTGGCAGCTTATGTGGTTGCCAAGCTCATAGGTCCGCGGTCGTACAACCCGGTAAAAGGTGAGCCTTTTGAGTGCGGCATTCCCACGCACGGCAGTTCTTGGTTGCCGAGTCACATAGGGTACTACCTTTTTGCCCTTCTTTTCTTGATGTTTGAGGTTGAGACCGTATTGCTCTATCCTTGGGCTGTTGTGGTAAGGCAGTTTGGACCTATGGCTCTCGTAAGCATAGGGTTCTTCCTTTTGGTACTGGTGTTGGGCCTGGCTTACGCTTGGCGGAAAGGAGCGTTGAAATGGAAGTAAGCAAGAAAGCCTCTATCAAGAGTATCCCATACGGCGAATTTAAGGACAACGACACACTTGAGAGGATGGCGCGCGAACTTAACGAAGGCGGTGCCAGAGTAATAGTCAGTTCGCTTGATGCTGCCGTCAACTGGGGGCGCAGCAACTCGCTTTGGTCTCTGACATTCGGCACTTCCTGCTGCGGCATAGAGTTTATGGCCGTGGGATGCGCGCGCTACGACTTTTCGCGTTTCGGCTTTGAGGTGACCCGCAATTCGCCCCGTCAAGCCGATCTCATAATGTGTGCCGGGACTATTACCAACAAGATGGCGCCAGTATTCAAGCGTCTGTACGATGAGATGGCAGAGCCCAAGTACGTGGTGGCTGTAGGAGGATGCACCATCTCCGGCGGACCCTTCAAGAAAAGCTACAATGTTGTGCGGGGCATTAACGAACTGGTGCCGGTGGATGTCTACATACCCGGATGCCCACCGCGGCCGGAGGCCATACTTTACGGCATGATGCAGCTGCAGCGCAAAGTGAAAGTGGAGAAGTTCTTTGGCGGAGCCAACCACAAGATGACCCGTGAAGAGAAAGACCTCTCCATGAGCAGGGGCGGTCTGCGTGGGTTGAGCAATGAGAACCTTGCCGATGCCAATCTGCTCGGACACAAGGAACCTATCATCGTGACGGAAGTGCCCGGGGATTTCAATCCGGAGAAGGGGCTGGCAGACTGATATATGTTGCACACATAAGTTAAGTTTAAGGTACAGGAATATGCAACTGGATAACATAGAACTGAGTTTTGACAGTTTCTCCTCGGAGATGGCGAAGTGGAAGAACGAGAAGCATTTCGACTACCTTGTCACTATCGTAGGTGAGGACTTCGGAGAGGAGGGAGTCGGCTGCATCTACATTTTGGAGAACACACTGACCAACGAGCGTGTGTCCTTGAAGACCGTCGCCAAGAAAGTGGACGACTCGGATGTGATACCCACGGTGGTTAACCTTTGGAAAGGGGCAGACTTGTTGGAGCGTGAGGTTTTTGATTTCTTAGGCATCAAGTTCCTTGGACACCCGGATATGCGCCGTCTGTTCCTGCGCACCGACTTCAGGGGCTATCCCCTCCGCAAAGACTTTGACATGAGTCCTGAAGCCAATATGTTCCCATGCACAGACGAGCCTGAGGACGGGTTCACCGTGGAGTACGGCCTAAGTCAGGATGGGCATTTGACAGTTACCCGGAAACGTCTTTTTGGTGATGATGACTATGTGCTCAACGTCGGTCCCAACCATCCGTCCACACATGGCGTGCTCCGTCTGCAGACCGTCATCAACGGAGAGACAGTAAAGCGTGTCTATCCGCACCTTGGATACATACACCGCGGCATAGAGAAGATGTGGGAGGGAATGACCTATCCTCAGACGTTGGCGCTCTCCGACAGACTTAACTACCTCTCTGCCATGATGCACCGTCATGCGCTGGTGGGCGTGATAGAAGAGGGCATGGGTATCGAACTTTCCGACCGCATCCACTACATCCGCACCATAATGGACGAACTTCAGCGCATCGACTCCCATTTGCTGTATCTCGGATGCACCGCACAGGATTTGGGAGCTCTCACGGCGTTCCTCTATTGTATGCGCGACCGCGAGCACGTGCTCAACGTGATGGAGGAGACGACAGGCGGACGGCTGATACAGAACTACTACCGCATAGGCGGACTGCAAGCCGACATAGACCCGCACTTTGTGCAGAATGTAAAGGCTCTCTGCAAGTATCTGCGTCCGGTGATACAGGAATACCTTGATGTGTTTGGCGACAACGTGATTACCCATAAACGACTGAGTGGCGTGGGATACATGAATATGGAGGACTGCATCAACTATGGCATCACCGGTCCGGCAGGACGTGCGTCGGGATGGAAAAACGACACACGCAAGCGGCACCCCTACGATATGTACGGCAAAGTGGAATGGAACGAAATCGCCATGGGCGGCTGCGACAGTATGGATCGCTACTACTGCCACATACAGGAGGTGTACCAGAGTATCGGCATCATAGAACAACTCATTGACAATATTCCTGAAGGGGAGTTCCACATAAAACAGAAACCGGTGGTAAAAGTGCCCGAGGGGTGTTGGTATTACTCTGTGGAAGGAGCCAGCGGCGAATTTGGTGTCTACCTTGACTCCAAGGGCGACAAGAGCCCTTACCGCATGAAGATGCGTCCGATGGGGCTTTCACTCACAGGCGCGCTTGACAAGATGCTGCGCGGACAGAAGATAGCCGACCTCATCACCACTACAGCCGCCATAGACTTGGTGATTCCGGACATTGACAGATAAATGATTATATATAATGTATAATGAGCCTTCGGGCGAGGGCATAAGCCTCATTATAAATTGTAATTAAAGATATGTTTGATTTCAGTACAGTAACAACATTCATCGACAGTCTCTTGCGCGGGACATTCGGTCTTGGCGGTTTCTGGACGGTTCTTATAGAGTGTGTGCTCATCGGTGTCTGTCTTCTTACCGCCTATGCTCTGATGGCCATCGTGCTCATATTCATGGAACGCAAGGTGTGTGCCTATTTCCAATGTCGTCTTGGCCCCATGCGAGTGGGACCTTGGGGAATTTTTCAGGTGTTTGCCGACGTCCTCAAGATGTTGACAAAAGAGATATTTGTAGTGGACAGGGCGGACAAACTGCTCTACTATATGGCGCCCTTTATCGTGGTCATATCCTCAATGGGGGCTTTTGCCTTTCTCCCGTGGAACAAAGGAGCGCACATTCTTGACTTCAATGTGGGCTTGTTCCTCGTCACCGCTCTCAGTTCCGTTGGTGTGATAGGCATATTCCTCGCCGGTTGGGCCTCCAACAACAAGTATTCCGTGGTGGCGGCCATGCGCAGTGCGGTGCAGATGATTTCTTACGAGATGTCTCTTGGCCTTTGTCTGATTTCTGCCGTGGTGCTTACCGGCACCATGCAGATAGGCGGTATAGTTGAGGCGCAGACAGGGCCTTGGAACTGGTTGGTTGTCAAGGGTCACATTCCGGCCATACTGGCTTTCTTAGTGTTCCTTGTGGCAGGCAATGCGGAGGCTAACCGCGGGCCTTTCGACTTGGCCGAGGCAGAGAGCGAATTGACAGCCGGTTACCATACGGAGTATTCAGGTATGGGATTCGGCTACTACTATCTGGCAGAGTTCCTCAACCTATTTGTCATCTCGGGCATCGCCTCCACCGTATTCCTTGGCGGTTGGGCTCCGCTGAATATAGGTGTAGAAGGTTTCGACCGTCTGATGAACCTCGTTCCGGGCTTCGTATGGTTCTTCGGCAAAACATTGTCCGTAGTCTGGCTTCTGATGTGGGTACGGTGGACATTCCCCCGTTTGCGCATCGACCAGATTCTTGAACTGGAATGGAAGTATCTGGTGCCGTTGTCATTGGTCATCCTTACTCTGATGACTGTGTGCGTGTCATTCGGCTTACACGGATAGGAAAAGGAAAATATACATGTATCATACAACTACAGGAAAGCATGGCTGACAATTCATATTTCGGTGGCATAGCTACGGCTCTGAAGACTCTGGCCACTGGCATGAGGGTAACTCTGAAGGAATACTTCTCCCCCAAAAGTACAGAACAGTACCCGGAGAACCGCAAGACTACACTCCATGTCTCCCCGCGGTTTCGCGGGCGGCTGGTATTCGTCCGCGACGAGAAAGAAGCTTACAAGTGCGTGGGATGTACTTTGTGCGAGAAATCGTGTCCCAACGACACCATCAAGATACAGACCGAGATGGTGGAAGACCCGGAGACTGGCAAGAAGACACGCAGGTTGGTGGATTATCAGTACGACTTGGGCGACTGCATGTTCTGCGAGCTTTGCGTCAATGCGTGCAACTTTGGTGCCATAAGATTTGTCAACGATTTTGAAAATGCGGTTTTTGACCGTGGCAAACTGGTGATGCATCTTGACAAGGAAATCTATAAAGGCGGCAGCTTGCCCAATATCATTGACGGCGGCGCACCGCTGGAGACAGGAAAGTTTAACACCAAGACCAAATAAGGGAGGAGAACACTGACAATGATAACAGCGAATATGTTTATGTTCATCATCTTGGCGACGGTCATCGTAGGCTCTGCCATAGTCTGCGTAGTCACCAGACGTATCATGCGTGCGGCAACATTTTTGTTGCTGGTACTCTTCGGCGTGGCGGGACTTTATTTCCTGCTTGACTACACTTACCTTGGAGCGGCTCAGATAACCGTCTATGCCGGCGGCATCACCATGCTCTATGTGTTCGCTCTGCAGTTGGTGTCCAAGCGGACCTTGCAGGGACTCATGGACCACGTTTCGGGATGTAAGGTTATCGGTGGCGCACTTATTTGTCTCGTCGGTATTGTCACGCTGACTGTGGTTTTTCTGAAAAATCGTTTTGTTGACATGGCCGCTACCGTTGCCGACAAGGAATTGGCTATGGACACCGTGGGATCTGCACTTTTAAGTCCAGACAAATACGGCTTCGTACTGCCGTTCGAGTTCATCTCGTTGTTCCTGTTGGCGTGCATCATAGGCGGCATTCTTATTGCAAGAAAGGAGGAAAGAAAATGATTCCGGTACAATACTTCTTTGTGCTCTCGGCACTGTTGTTTTTCATTGGCGTGTTTGGGTTTTGCACACGTCGCAACCTTATAGCCATGCTCATCTCCGTAGAGTTGATTCTGAATGCGTCCGACCTCAACTTCGCCGTGTTCAACCGCATACTCTTTCCGGGGCAGTTGGAGGGTTTTTTCTTCACGTTGTTCTCCATGGGAATCTCGGCGGCGGAGACCGCTGTGGCTGTGGCCATTATCATTAACGTTTACCGCAACTTCAAGAGTGACCAAGTGAACAGTATTGAAAACATGAAATTCTGATTATGGAAAAGGAATACAGTTATGCATTTTTGATACTTCTTCTCCCGTTCTTAGGTTTCCTGTTGCTGGGACTTATGGGCACGAAGATAAAAAAACAGGTGTCGGGTCTTATAGGGACTGCGTTGACAGGATGTGTGTTCGCCATGTCCGTATACACAGCTTACGAGTATTTTTTCTCCGTTGGCCGTGACGCTTCCACTGGCTTGTACCCGACTGTCACCGTATTTGATTTTACTTGGTTGAAGTTTTCCGAGTTGCTGACTTTCAACATCGGTTTCCGTCTGACACCGCTTTCCGTGTTGATGCTTATCGTAATCACTACCGTCAGCTTCATGGTTCACATCTACTCTTTCGGCTATATGGCTGAGCGAGACTCAAATTACAAGGTGATAGGATATGAGAAGGGCCTGCAGCGTTTCTATGCTTACTTGAGCCTTTTCACCATGAGTATGTTGGGTCTGGTGGTGGCTACCAATATCTTTCAGATGTATCTGTTTTGGGAATTGGTGGGTGTGTGCTCTTATCTGCTCATTGGCTTTTACTATACAAAGCACGCAGCAGTACATGCCAGCAAGAAAGCCTTCATAGTGACACGTTTTGCCGATCTCTTTTTCTTGGTAGGTATTTTGTTGTACAGCTTTTATGTGGGAACGTTCAACTATGACCTGAGCGCGCATCCCGAAATTCATGCTGCCTTGGAAAATGCCGCATGGGTGTTGCCCACAGCGTTGTTCCTGATGTTTGTGGGCGGTGCGGGCAAGAGTGCCATGTTCCCGTTGCACATCTGGTTGCCGGATGCCATGGAAGGTCCCACTCCTGTTTCTGCACTGATACATGCGGCCACCATGGTGGTGGCTGGTGTCTACCAGGTGGCGAGTCTCTTCCCCGTCTGGGTGGAATTTGCGCCCGAAACGCTTCACTATATCGCTTATATAGCAGCCCTTACAGCCTTTTATGCGGCAGTGGTGGCATGTTGTCAGCGCGACATTAAACGTTGCTTGGCTTTTTCCACCATCTCGCAGATAGCTTATATGCTCGTGGCTCTTGGAGTCTGTTTCGCATTGGACAACCACCATGGCGGATTGGGCTACATGGCAGGAGTCTTCCACTTGTTCACCCACGCTATGTTCAAAGCTCTGCTTTTCCTTTGTTCAGGTGCCATCATTGTTATAATAGGCAGCAACTTCAAGGAAAACATGGGCGGTTTGCACAAATATATGCCCATCACCAATGTCTGTTTCCTCATCGGTTGTCTGGCGATTGCCGGTATTCCTCCATTCGCCGGTTTCTGGTCCAAGGATGAGATTATTTCGGCTTGCTTCCAGTTCTCACCCTATATGGGTTGGTTCATGACTTTGGTGGCAGGCATGACGGCATTTTATATGTTCCGCCTCTATTATGTTATCTTTTGGGGACAGAGTTATTACGAACTTGACCCGGAACACCGCAGAAAGCCACAGGAAGTTCCTTTCGTGATGTGGGGACCGTTGGCATTCCTCGCTGTCATTTCTTGTGTGTGCGGTTTGGTTCCGTTCGGCCATTTCGTCTCGGCTACAGGTAAGAGTTATGACATCCACATTGATATGAGTGTGGCTGTCACCTCCGTCATTGTGGCTCTTGTCGGCATAGCCCTTGCCACATACATGTATGCTCCCAAGAAGACTCCGTTGGCCGACGCTTTGGCCAACAGGATGCCCAAGTTGCACAAGGCTGCCTTGAATCGTTTCTACATAGACGACGCTTGGCAGTTCTTCACCCATAAGATTGTCTTCGGGTGCTTCTCAAGACCCATAGCGTGGTTCGACCGTCACATCGTTGACGGCACACTCAACCTCATGGCAAGTGGCACGCAGGAGATGGGCGAATCCATACGCCCATGGCAGAGTGGCGATGTGCGCAGCTACTCCATCTGGTTCCTCACCGGCACTATGGCACTGACACTCGTATTGCTTGCGCTACTTTAATGATAGTCTCACAGTAAAGATAATGTAAAAGAAATGAATTTGAGTATTTTCGTCATAGTTCCGCTCCTGATGTTGCTTGGCCTCTGGTTGGCACGCAACGACAAACAGGTGCGTGGCGTGATGGTGGTTGGCGCATCCGCCTTGGTTGCCCTCTCCGTCTATCTGGTGTTCGCATTTGTTGAAATGCGTGAGACAATGCCGGCAAGCCAATATCCAATGCTTTTCACTTACAGCATACCTTGGTTTGAGCCGTTGCACATCAACTATAGTCTCGGTGTGGATGGTATCTCCGTCATGATGTTGCTCCTCACGTCCGTCATAGTGTTCACCGGCACGTTTGCTTCTTGGCAGATGGAACCGATGAAGAAGGAATATTTCCTTTGGTTCACCCTTTTGAGCACAGGTGTATATGGCTTTTTCATATCGGTGGATATGTTCACCATGTTCATGTTCTACGAGGTCGCCCTCATCCCCATGTATCTCTTGATTGGCGTATGGGGCAGCGGTTCCAAGGAGTACTCCGCCATGAAGTTGACCTTGATGTTGATGGGTGGTTCGGCTCTCCTGATTATCGGCATCTTGGGTATCTACTTCTACAGTGGCGCGCAGACTTTCGAGATAATGGATATCGCCCACCGCGCCAATGGCGCGCATGCCATTCCCGAGAACGCGCAGAACATCTTCTTCCCGTTGCTCTTCATAGGCTTTGGCATTCTCGGTGCCCTGTTCCCATTCCACACATGGTCTCCCGACGGTCATGCCAGTGCGCCCACGGCCGTGTCCATGTTGCACGCAGGAGTGTTGATGAAACTTGGAGGTTACGGTTGTTTCCGCATAGCCATGTTCCTTCTGCCTGCCGCCACTCACGGATTTTGGATTAAGGTGTTCTTGGTGTTGACCACCGTGTCCATAGTGTATGGAGCACTCTCGGCCTGTGTGCAGACCGACCTGAAGTATATCAATGCCTACTCTTCAGTGTCGCATTGCGGTATGGTGCTTTTCGCTTTTTGTATGCTGACGCAGACTGCGGCTACGGGTGCTGTATTGCAGATGTTGTCACACGGTTTGATGACGGCCTTGTTCTTTGCCGTCATAGGTATGATTTACCATAGGGCTGGCACACGTGACATACGTTACCTGGGTGGTTTGATGAAGGTGATACCGTTCCTTTCGGTAGGTTATGCGGTGGCAGGACTTGCCAATCTCGGTTTGCCCGGTTTCTCAGGTTTCGTGGCTGAGATGACCATCTTTGTGGGGTCTTTCCAGAATGCGGACTTGTTTCACCGTGTATGCACTGTTGTCGCTTGCTCTTCCATCGTCATAACGGCAGTTTATATTTTGCGTTGTGTAGGCAAGATACTCTTTCAGGAGATACCCGACCCCAAACTTGAGAAGCTTCATGATGCCACATGGGACGAACGCATAGCGGTGGTAAGCTTGATAGCTTGTGTTGCCGGACTCGGAATGTTTCCTCTTTGGGCGGAGGAAATCATCATGGATGCCGTAGGTCCCGTTTTCAGTATAATTAATATGTAATGTCAGAAGAGATGAATTACAGTCAGTTCCTAAATATGGTCCCGGAGGTCTCGTTGACGGCAGTCCTGCTTGTCGTCTTCATTGCAGACTTCTGTAGTTCCAAGAATGATGCACGCAAGTGGTTCAATCCTTGGGTATGTCTGCTGATGGCAGTTCACACCATAGTCAACATCTGCCCTACGGAGTCCGTTGAGGTGTTTGGCGGTATGTATTCCACCGGTCCTGCCGCAGGCGTGCTGAAGACGGTTCTGTCTTTGGGGACGTTAATCGTCATCATTCAAGCCAGAGAATGGCTTGGGAGGAAAGACACCGCTTTTAAGGAAGGAGAGTTCTATATGCTCGTCGTCTCCACCCTGCTCGGCATGAACATAACAGTAAGTGCCAGCCATTTCCTCTTGTTGCTTTTGGGACTTGAGATGGCTTCCGTGCCTATGGCTTGCCTTGTGGCGTTTGACAAATACAGGCATAACTCGGCTGAGGCCGGTGCCAAGTACATCCTCACCACCATATTCTCCAGTGCTGTGATGGCCTACGGCATCTCTTTGCTTTACGCAGCCTGCGGCACCATGTATTTTGACGATGTTGCCGCTTCGGTAACGGCATCACCGTTGACCATCGCCGGACTTGTCCTCTTTTTCAGCGGATTGGGATTCAAGATTTCCCTTGTGCCGTTCCATTTCTGGACAGCCGACTCTTACCAAGGAGCACCCACCTCTGTTACCGGTTATCTTTCTGTGGTATCCAAGGGGGCGGCGGCATTCACTCTTTGCACAGTCCTTATGAAAGTCTTTGCTCCCATGGTAGAGTATTGGACAGTCCTTCTCTACATAGTGATAGTGCTTTCCATCACTGTCGCCAACCTTTTCGCCATCCGTCAGAGCGACTTGAAGCGTTTCATGGCATACTCTTCCATCTCACAGGCAGGCTACATCATGTTGGCGGTGACGGGGAACTCCACAATGGGCGTGACGGCTCTCACTTACTATATGCTTGTCTATGTGGTCGCCAACATGAGTGTCTTCACCATCATCTCGGTGGTGGAGGAGCACAATGGAGGTGATGTGCAGATGGACAGCTACAACGGTCTTTACACCACCAACCCTCGTCTTGCTTTCCTCATGACGCTGGCGTTGTTCTCTCTCGGAGGCATCCCGCCGTTTGCGGGAATGTTTTCCAAGTTCTTTGTGTTCATGGCAGCAGTTCAGGATGCTGATATCCACACCACGCTCGGCGCTTGGGCATACGGAGTGGTGTTCATAGCCTTGGCGAACACAGTCGTCAGCCTGTACTATTATATGCTCATCGTTAAAGCCATGTACATCAAGCACAACGAGAACCCACTGCCGACATTCAAGAGTGCAGTCTCCACCAAACTCGCTCTCGCTGTCTGCACCGTCGGCATAGTGTTGTTTGGCATCTGTTCCTGTGTGTTCGATTGGGTTTCTGTTGCCGCCAATGCATGAGCCGTTCATATGGGCGGTGTAGGGTGAAAGACCTATAAGCTTTCCGTGCAGGTATCTTGTAATATCTCGGAGAGTGTGGGGTGGATATGTATGGTGTACGCAATGTCCTGGACTGTCGCGTTGCAGTTCATGAAAGCGGCGACCTCTTGGATGATGTCGGCGGAATGTGCGCCGTATGCGGCACAACCGAGTATTTTGCCGCAAGCGTCCGCCACCATTTTCACCATTCCCTCCGGCTCATCTATTGCCAAAGCTTTTCCGTTGGCGCGATGGTAGCCCTTTAGGCTTCTGCATTCTATACCTCGTTGCCCGCATTGTTCTTCGGTAAGCCCTACACTTGCGGCTTCGGGATATGTGAATATTGCGGAGGGCATTATGTCAAGACGTATCTTGTCGCTCTTACCCATTATTGCGTTCACGGCACGGAATCCCATGAATGTGGCGGCATGTGCCAGCATCTGTCTGCCGGTGACATCTCCTATGGCATAGATGTGGGGTTCTGATGTCTGCATATTGTCGTCCACGGCGATGCCTTTGGTGGAATATTCCACACCTGCGGCTTCAAGGTCAAGTCCTTCGGTGTTGGGCTTCCTTCCGGTGGCTATAAGCACAGGACATCCCTCGCACTCGAGGCGTGTCTCTTTGCCGTTCTTGTTGTTTACGAAAACCACCTCCCCGTCGCTGACCGATTTCATGGTTGAGTCCAGAAAGAACGTTATGCCCTGTTGCCTTTCCATCTGTTTGCGCATCCTCTTGGCAATATCCTTGTCCATCGTGGGCAAACACTCTTTCAAATATTCTATCACCGTCACTTTGGTGCCGAAACGAGAGAGGATGGAGGCAAATTCCATGCCGATTACTCCTGCACCCACGATTATGATTTCCGCAGGCAGAGACTTGAAGTCAAGAGCTTCGGTGGAGGTGATGACACGTCGGTTGCCAATGCCCTCCACAGGTGGCAGCTTGGCACTCGAGCCTGTGGCGACAATTATGTCGTCGGCTTCAAAGTCCTCTCCGTTCACTGTAACTGTATGGGCATTCTTGAATCTGGCTTCTCCCTTTATGAGACAGATGCCCGGAACTGTGAGCAACTGTTCTACACCCTTGCGCAACTGTTCCGTTACCGTCCTCTTACGCTCCACGGCTGTGGCAAAGTCGGGTGTCTTCGCTTCTGCGTCGTGAGCCAAGCACTTGGTGGGGATGCAGCCTGAGTTGAGGCATGTGCCGCCGACTTCGTCCTTTTCTATGATTACCACTTGTTTGCCGTGCGTGGCGGCGTATCCGGCGGCACGATAGCCGCCAGGTCCGCTGCCTATTATTATAATGTCAGTCTTCATGCTTGTTCTGTGTCAGTTGTTTGTATGTAAGGACAGGACTCTTGGCTGCCGACACGTCATCCACGCGTGTTATAGGGGTGTTGTGCGGAGCGGAAGTCACCACATTGGGCGTTTCTGCAGCCTCTTTGGCTATAGTCCTCATCACTTCTATGAAATTGTCTATGGTCTCTTTGCTCTCGTTTTCCGTAGGTTCTATCATCATGGACTCGTGGAAAAGCAGCGGGAAGTAAACGGTAGGGGCGTGGTAACCGAAGTCAAGCAGACGTTTTGCCACATCCATGGTGGTCACTCCAGTCGACTTGTCTTTAAGTCCGTCAAACACGAACTCGTGCATACATATCCCTGGGATAGGCAGTTCATATACATCTTTCAGACTCTCTTTGATATAGTTGGCATTGAGTGTTGCCAAAGGGCCGACATTCTTGATGTTCTCCTTTCCCAAGGTGAGGATGTAGGCGAGCGCGCGCAATTCAATGCCGAAGTTGCCGTGGTAAGGGTTCACTTGCGGGAAGAAACTTTCAAGTCCTTGGCGTACTCCTACAGGACCGCTGCCAGGGCCTCCTCCGCCGTGGGGCGTGGAGAAGGTTTTGTGGAGATTGATGTGCATGACATCAAACCCCATGTCGCCTGGACGGCATACGCCGAGCATAGGATTGAGGTTGGCTCCGTCGTAATACATCAAAGCGCCGCAGCCATGCACCAGTTCCGCAATCTCGGGTATCTTGCGTTCAAAAAGTCCCAACGTGTTCGGGTTTGTCATCATCATGGCCGCCACGTTGTCGTCGAGCAGCCCTCTTAGGTCGTCTACGTCAACGATTCCTTCCTGTGTGCTTCTCACCTCCACCGTCTCCAGTCCGCATACGGCGGCGGAAGCCGGGTTGGTACCATGGGCGGAGTCGGGCACTATCACCTTGGTGCGCTTGGTGTCACCGTTGGCTTCGTGGAAAGTGCGTATTATCATCAAACCTGTGAGTTCGCCATGAGCACCGGCGCAAGGCTTGAGAGTAAAATCGTACAGACCGGTGAGAGAAGACAGACACCTGCGCAAAGTGTCGTGAACGGCAATGGCACCTCTCACTGTCTCTGTGGGTTGTAGAGGATGAAGGTTGGTGAAGCCCTGCATATTGGCCACTTCCTCGTTTATCTTCGGGTTATATTTCATGGTGCAGCTGCCAAGAGGGTAAAAGCCGCTGTCCACGCCGAAATTGTTGCCGCTATGGTTTGTGTAGTGCCTTACCACAGTCAGTTCGTCCGTCTCGGGCAGTTCTGCCTTGTTGGAACGGCATAGAGAGGATGGTAATTCGTAATGTTCAAAGCCATAGTCCGGAAGGGAATAGGCGCGTCTTCCTTCCTTAGACAGTTCGAAAATCAGTTTGTCGTATATCTTGTTATTCATGGCAGATACTTATTAATCGGTCTATTTCTTCCTTTGTGCGTTTCTCTGTGACGGCCATCATCAGCGTCCTGTCATCCATCTTTATGCCGCCGAATATTCCGTTGTCAACGAGTTTGCTTAGCAGGGTGTCTACGTCGCCGCAGTAGGTGACGCAGAACTCGTTGAAGAACGGTTTGTCGAAAGTGAGAGTGAAGCGGGAGTCTTCGCAGAGTCTTGATGCGAGATAGTGTGCTCCGTCGCAGGACTTCTGTGCCGCCTCGCACAATCCTTGCTTGCCCATGACCGCCATATAGACGGTTACCCACAGAGCCATCAGCGACTCGTTGCTGCAGATGTTCGACGTGGCTTTCTGTCGGCGTATGTGTTGCTCGCGGGCTTGAAGTGTAAGGACAAACGCGCGCCTTCCGTTGCTGTCGGTAGTCTTGCCCACAATGCGTCCAGGCATTTTGCGCATGAGCTTTTCGGTGGTGCACATATATCCTATGTAAGGTCCGCCCCACATCATGGGTATTCCCAGCGATTGTCCTTCGCCCACGGCTATGTCGGCGCCCCATTCACCCGGAGTCCTCAGCACGGCAAGGTCTGCGGCTATGCTGTTCATTATAAGCAATGCCTTGTGCCTGTGGCAGACGTCGGCTACTCCAGTAAGGTCTTCCACTATGCCGTATTTGTTGGGTTGCTGCACTATCACTCCTGCTGCGGTGTCCTCGTCTAAAAGTCTCTCCATGGCGGCGAAGTCTGTTGAGCCTTCGCTTTCGGGAATGTGTACGATGTCTATGCCATGGAAGTGGGCGTACGTCTCCACCACCTCCGTTGTCTTGCAATCTACGGTGTCAGAGACCAGCACCTTGCGGCATTTCTTTGCTGCGTTGCAAGCCATCATGGCAGCTTCCGCCGTGGCTGTTGAGCCGTCGTAGAGCGAGGCGTTGGAGATGTCCATCCCCGTCAACTCTGCCATCATGCTTTGGTACTCGAAGATATAGTGGAGAGTGCCTTGCGAGACTTCTGCCTGGTAGGGAGTGTAACTTGTGAGAAATTCGCTTCGTCCGGCTATCTGCGGTACCAGCGACGGTGTGTAATGGTCATACACTCCGGCGCCGGCGAAACACACCAGTTGACGGTTTTCTCCGGTAAGTTTGTTGAAGAACTGGCGAATTTCCAATTCGCTTTTCTCTGACGGGATGTCATATTCTCCTCTGAACCTTATGCTGTCAGGTATGTCGGCATAGAGGTCGTCAAGGTTGTTGAATCCGCATCTGGCGAGCATCTGGCCCATGTCCCCTGCGGTTTGCGGAAAGTATTTCATAGACAGTAGAAAGATATTGGTGAAGTTGGTTTTACTTGCATAAATTTTCGTACTTCGCCGAGTCCATCAGACTGTTGAGCTCTGTGGGGTCGGAAAGTTTGACCTTAATAATCCAGTTTCCGAACGCATCCTTGTTGATGAGGTCCGGTTCGTCCTCAAGAGCCTCGTTTATTTCCACCACCACGCCGCTTACGGGGGATATGAGGTCACTTGCGGCCTTTACGCTTTCCACTGCTCCGAACTCTTCACCTGCCGTTACTTCATCGTCCACGTCGGGCATATCCACATATACCACATTGCCAAGCGCATGTTGGGCATAGTCTGTTATACCCACATACCCGTATTCTCCCTCTACACGTACATATTCGTGTGACTCGCTGTAATAGAGTCCTTCCATTACTTTTGCCATAATGTTAATTTTGTTTAGTTGTTGTTAGAAAGTTTTTATGTTGCTGCCGAAAAATGGGGCAAGAGCCCGTCATTTTATTTCTCATAGTGTTTCTTGTAGAATTTCTTCTTCACCACTACTCCGTCAAACACCTTCTTGCGTATCTGCACTTTCACCTCTGTGCCGAGTTTGGAGTATGCCGTATCCACCAAAGCCATGGCCACGCTCTTGTCCACGGAGAGACAATGGTAGCCTGTGGTTACTTCGCCTATCGTTTCGCCCTCTGCGCTGAGTACGGCATAGCCGTGACGCGGAATGGCCTTGTCTTTGAGCTCTATGCCCACAAGTTTTTTAGGCACGCCGTTGGCTTTCTGGTCTGCCAACGCCTCTTTGCCGATAAACTCGTCTTTGTCGAGTTTGCAGAAGATACCCAAGCCGGCCATTATGGGGGAGATATCTGCTGACAACTCGTCGCCGTACAGAGGCAGTCCCACTTCAAAGCGCAAAGTGTCGCGGCAACCGAGTCCGCACGGTTTACACCGTCCGCTCTTCATCAGTTTGTCCCATTGTGCCGTTATGAACCTGTGCGAACCGTAAATCTCAAAGCCGTCCTCGCCCGTATATCCTGTGCGGCTCACGATTACAGTCTCGTCGTCTGTGTCAATGGTCTTGGCGGTATAGAATGTCAGTTCCGCGCAAGGTAAGGACAACGCATCCTCAACCACACTCTCCGCATTGGGTCCCTGTACGGCTATCTGACCATAGTAGTCGGACTTGTGTTCTATCACCACGTCAAAACCTTCGGCGTTATGCCGCATCCAGTCCACATCCTTATCAATGTTGACGGCGTTGATGACGATAAAGAAGTCATTGTCGCCCATCTTGTACACCAACAGGTCATCCACAGTCCCTCCGTCGGGATAAAGTATCATTCCATAGTATATTTTGTGAAGCGGTGCGTCTTTTATGTCGTTCGTGAAGATGTGGTTCACGTATTTCTCTGCGTCTTTTCCTGTGACAGCCACTTCGCCCATGTGACTTACATCGAACACTCCGCAGTCATTTCTCACCGCCAGGTGTTCGTCTTCTATGGACGAATACTGGATAGGCATATCAAAGCCGCCGAAAGGCGACATCAAGGCTCCAAGTGCCACGTGTCTGTCATATAGACAGGTTCTTTTATTTTCCATATAACAATTCGGTTAGTTGTTTTTTGTTAAGGTTTCGTATTGTTAGTTCCGTGTGTTCCGGTAGCGACAGACTTATGTGCTCCAAGTCAAAAGGCTTGCCTATGAGCGGTGCCACGATGCCTGCATTGAGGTCGCCTACGAGGAAATAGTCGCCGAGGATGTCCACCGATTTTATGATGCCGCCCCTTATCTCCATTCGGGCTTCCATTTCGCCCACGCCCTCTATCCTCATCTTGTTTACCTTGGTATACCGAGGATTGTTGCCCATGATGAACTCCTTGCTCAGGTATTCCTGCTCCATCTTCTGTGTCTTTGCCACGTCGTCAGCCGTAAGCGTTATTTCCGAGTCGCACAACTCTCTCTTGGCGTACGACATGAAATCCCCGAGACTCAGGCTGGTGTAGTCTTTCAGCAAAGCTATATGCTGTTCCACGCTCTTCACGCCCTTCGACTCCAATTTGCTGTGAGGAGGGGTTAGAGCGGCGGTCATGTTTCTCATGTCGGTGTCGTAGAGCATGGTTCCGTGTACTATGGAGTGGTGGGTGATATGGTAGAAAGCGTTGCCCGACACTTTCCTCCCGTTTATGAGTATGTCATTTCTGCCAGTGGCTTCAGCCGGTATTCCCAGTCCGCGCAACATTCCTGCCACGATGTTTACATAGCGGTCGAACGTTAGCGACACGTTCTCGTCCTCTGTGATGTACGAGAACATAACGTTGCCCATGTCGGCGTACACGCATCCTCCGCCGCTTTTCCGCCTGTAGGTCTCTATGCCGTTCCTCTGGCAGTATTCAATGTTCACCTCGTTCTCTATGAGCTGGTTTCGCCCGAATATCACACTCGGATTTACCTGCCACATGAAGAAGCAGTCCTCCTCCTTGTTGATATTCCGAGCCACAAACTCCTCCATGGCGAGGTAGAAGCTTAGCCTTCTGGTTTCTGTTGTTGGCAATGATACGTAGACCATATTACCGTATGTGGTTTTTGGGTTAGTTTTGACGCAAAAATAAGGAATAATTTTGTCATTGCAAAATTATTCCCTCCATCTTTTTGTTTTGTCCGATAAACGCCGTCGTGTACAAATGATTCTCCCGGCGGTGTTCCACAACGTGTTCCTGCCGGATGTCCGCAGTCCTTTCAGAACAGGCGCAGTTTGTTTTCTTTCGCTTCCTCAAAGGAGACGCAGTTCTCTGTCCGTTCTCCGGAAGAACGCAGCAGCTCCTGTTCCTCTCTGAGCTGTGCCGCGGCTTTCTCCCTCATGTCAGCGTTTATGAAACTTGAGGCTATAGGCGCATTCTGACTGGCATCCTTTACCCAAATGACGGAGCCGTCATATTCCGGAGCTATCTTCAGAGCCGTGTGCACTGCACTTGTGGTGGCTCCGCCTATCATCACAGGAATGGAAATGCCGTTTTCGTGCAGGAGACGCACCACCTTTACCATTTCTTCCAGACTCGGAGTTATAAGTCCGCTCAGTCCTATTATGTCGGGGTTCAGTTCAAGGGTCTTGGACACAATCTCCTCGGCTGGCACCATCACTCCCAAGTCTATTATGTCGTAGCCGTTGCAGGCCATCACCACGGATACTATGTTCTTCCCAATGTCGTGTACGTCGCCTTTTACTGTGGCGAGCAGCACTTTCCCCACCGAGGTGGCGTGACCCGACTTCTGCGACTCTATGTAGGGTTGCAGATAGGAAACGGCTTGTTTCATCACGCGTGCGGCTTTCACCACTTGCGGCAGGAACATCTTGCCCTCTCCGAAGAGCGTGCCCACACGGTTCATGCCTTTCATCAGAGGACCTTCTATTATGTCCACGGCACGTGGGAAGAGGGTGAGAGCTTCTTTCAAGTCGTTTTCTATATTGTCCGTTACACCTCGCTGCAGTGCTGCGGCAAGACGCTCCTCCACAGGAACGTCTGTTTTCCTCTCTCCTGAGACGGATGTGTCTGCGGACGTTTCCGCATCCTTTGCCGCAACCATGCTTTCGGCAAGGGCGACGAGGCGGTTCACATTTTCTTGGGTGGGATGTATCAGAGCGTTCTCTATGACCGAAAGCCTGTCCTGTGGAATGTCGGTGTACATCACCTTGGAAGTCGGGTTCACTATGCCGAAGTCCATCCCTGCCTTGCGGGCATGATAGAGGAATACCGCATGTATGGCCTCGCGCAACCAGTTGTTGCCTCTGAAGGCGAAACTCAGGTTGCTGACTCCTCCGCTCACGTGAACTCCCGGAAGGTTTTCCTTTATCCATGCTGTGGCGCGTATGAAGTCCAAGGCGTATGCGTTGTGCTCCGCCATGCCAGTGGCAATGGTAAGAATGTTGGGGTCGAAGATGATGTCCTGGGGACGGAACCCCACCTTTTCCGTGAGCAGACGGTATGCCCTCTCACACACTTCTGTCTTGCGCTCGTAAGTGTCCGCCTGTCCATTCTCGTCAAAAGCCATCACCACGGTGGCCGCTCCCATCGTCTTTATCTCCCGTGCATGTGCGAGGAACGTCTCTTCCCCCTCTTTCAACGAGATGCTGTTGACTATACATTTGCCTTGCAGGCATTTCAGAGCTTCGCGTACCACGTCCCATTTGCTGCTGTCTATCATCACCGGCACACGGCAGATGTCTGGCTCGCCAGCCACGAGATACAGGAAGTGTGTCATCTCTTTCACCGTGTCCAGAAGTCCGTCATCCATATTGATGTCCAGTACCATGGCGCCGTCCTCTACTTGTTTGCGGGCTATGGAGAGGGCTTCGTCGTATGCGCTTTCCTTTATCAGACGCAGGAACTTGCGCGACCCTGCCACATTGCACCTTTCGCCTACATTGACGAAAATCCCTGACGCGCCGGCAGAGGAAGATACCTCTGTGAGTTCCAGTCCGGAAATCCACATTTTGTCCGTGTGTGCTACAGGTTGGTGAATGTTGTCCTTCCCGTCCCGTAGTGCACAGAGTGCGGCTATATGCTTAGGGGTGGTGCCACAGCATCCGCCTACGATGTTCACCAAGCGTTCTTCCGTAAACTGACGCATCTCTGCCAACATCATGTCGGGTGTCTGGTCGTA
This sequence comes from Bacteroidaceae bacterium, assembly GCA_963634425.1. Classification (GTDB taxonomy): domain Bacteria; phylum Bacteroidota; class Bacteroidia; order Bacteroidales; family Bacteroidaceae; genus Physcousia. The sequence continues at coordinate 16,982 of CAVHCL010000054.1, read as the reverse complement.
TCCCCCAAGCGTGTTGGGTAGTCCGGCATTGGGGTGCGCCGTGATGAAGTATGGAGCTTTCTCTGCCAGCGTGCGTATGCAGGGCAGCATGTCGCGCGCCCCGAACGAGCAGTTGAGACCTACGCTGAGGAGAGGGGCATGTTGCACACTGGCGAGGAACGCTTCCAGAGTCTGACCGCTGAGCAGACGGCCGGCTTTGTCGCTTACCGTTGCGCTCAGCATCAGGGGGATGTCCTTCCCGTTTTTCTCCTTGGCAATCTGATAGGCGTGTATGGCGGCCTTGCAGTTGAGCGTGTCAAAGACGGTCTCCAACAGTATGGCATCTATCGGAGTGTCCATGAGAACTTCTATCTGTTCAAGGAAAGCGTCCCTCATCTCGTCGTACGTCACCGCCCGCAGAGCGGGATTGTTGACATCCGGGCTCATGGACAAGGTCTTGTTGGTGGGACCTACGGTCGCCACCACATAACGCGGTTGCGATGTGGTGGAGTATTCGTCTGCCGCCTTGCGAGCGAGCCTTACGGCTTCTGTGTTAATCTCCTTCACGAGAGACTCGCAACGGTAGTCGGCAAGCGATATCCGCTGGCTGCAGAAGGTGTCGGTGGTGATGATGTCGGCACCTGCCTCCAGGTATCTGCGATGGATGTCGCTTACCACGTCGGGACGTGTGAGAACCAGTATGTCGTTGTTCCCGGACATCTGCCAGTCCGCATGGCGGAACCTCTCCCCACGGAAGTCGTTTTCCGTGAGTCCGTAGGTCTGTATCATGGTACCCATGGCACCGTCCAGAACGAGCAACTGTTGCAGAAGTCTTTCTTTCAGAGAAGGCATGGCACAATTATAACATTCCTAATTCCTCATTCCCCATTCAATATCCAAATGCCTCACGGGCTGAGATGACAGAGACTTTGCCCAGGGTCTCCATGTCTTTGGCGTTGAGTCCGGCAGGGTCGCCTATGATGAGCGTACGACATTTGATGCCGTCCACGTTTTCTTTCTTGAAACGTGCCACATCGTCAAGCGTGATGTCCAGCAGTTGTTCGAAGCAAAGACTGTCGGGGTCGTAGCCGATACCGAGTTCTTCGGCTTGGAAATATTTGCTGAAGAAGCCTTCACGTGTCGTCCTCTGCGTGCGCATCTGTGTGATGAGCCCCTGCTTAGCCACTTGGAACGAGGTGTTGCTCAAGGGCATGTCACCGACTATTTCGCGGAACGCCTCTATGCAGTCCTTCATCTTATCGTTTTGGCTCTGTATGTATGTACGGAACGAACAAGTCTCGTCTTTTCTGTACGGCTGGGTGTATGCGGCAACTGACCCATAGCAGAGGCTGCGCTTCTCGCGCATCTCCTGGAAGACGATGGAGTTCATGCCCGAACCGAAGTAGTTGTTGAACATCTGTGTCAAGCCCAACTGTGAGGCATCAAAAGGCTTGCCGTTGGATGCGAACTGGCTCATCACAAAGCTCTTGGTGCCGCTGTATGGGATAAGGAAACATACGTCCTCGTCAGCTTGGATAAAGGCTGGCATCTGGTTCTTGCCTACAGGAAGCAGTTGCTCGGGTGTCTTGTGTCCGCTGTTGATGAGGTCTTTCACTTCCTCGCTTTTCATTGGACCGTAATATGTGATACGGTGTGCGAAGTGTGGCAATTCGTGTATGATGCTTGTCAGCAAATTGCAGTCCGCGTTTTTCAGTTCCTCGTCGGAGAGTTGGAGATGTGCGCCATCCGCTCCGTACCTCAGGAAAGCATTGCTCAGACTGTGGTAGTAGTCAAAGGACTCAAGTCTGTTGCTGCGCTCTTTGAGAGTGGAAGTCACAAGGTTTTGCAGAGCTAAGGAGTCGGGCTTAGCGCAGTCTATGAAATGCTCCATCAGACGCAGGGCCTCTGGCATATTCTCATGGAGTCCGGAGAGTGTGAGGAACGTGTTGTGTGTGTCTGTATACATCCTCATGGTGCAGCCCAACAGATACATCTTCTGTTGTATCTCCTGTGCGGAGAGACTGTCGGTGCCAATATAGTCGAAATAGCTCGAGGCCAAGGCAAGGTAGCGGCATGAGTTGTCGCTCGTTGCGGCGGTGATGCCCATCTCGTAGCGGAAAGTGAGGGTGAAGAGATCGTTAAGACTGTTGTGTCTGTAGAGTATGGGTATTCCGCTCTTGGACTGCAGTTTGGTGATGTCCTTCTCCAGGTTTACGAACACTGGTTCTATCGGAGTCACTTCTGCCTCCATTACTTCCTTGGCGAATGTGCTTACAGTGTCTCTGTTCATGCGGATGGGTGTGATGGCAGGCTTTGCCACTGGCTTGTCGTTGGAGTCCTTGCCGGTGCGTTTGTACACGCACACGTAGTTGTCGGCGCGCAGATGCTTGTTGGCAAAGTCCAATATGTCTTTTTTGGTAAGTTTGGAAATGCGGTTGTTCTTCTCCACCACGTCTTTCCAGTCTTTGTCGTGTACGAAAGCTTCCACGAACATATCGGCGCGCGAACTGTTTTCCTCCAAGGAGTGCTGTAGCTGCAGTTTCTTCTCCGTTATCACGCTCTGTACCAACTGTTCGTCAAACTCGCCTTTGCGCAGTTTGTCGTTTTCTGCCAGGACAAGGTCTTTGAGTTGGTCCAAAGTCTGTCCGGGCAATGGAGTTGCGTAGATATAGAAGAAGGTATAGTCGCAGTATTCAACGGAGAAAGCTTGGCTTTCCACCACTTTCTGCGGAAGGTTGAGGTCGAGGTCAAACAGTCCGGCTTTGCCGTTGTGCAGTATCTGCGTCATTACGTCCAGAGTGTCGTTCTGATGACTTGCCGCACCGTCAAAACGCCACGAGAGTATAAGGCATTCGGGGTTCTGCGTCATCACCTCTTTCTCCACAGGACGTGTCAGTTCAGGCTGTGCTTCTATTGTGGGTGCGGTCAGTTCCTTATTGGGCTCCATGTCCCCGAAGTACTTGGTGATGATGTCTATCATGTTGTCGGGGTCGAAGTCTCCACTCAGGCAGATAGCCATATTGTTGGGTACGTAGTACTTGTGGAAGAACTCCTCTATGTTCTTTATGCTTGGGTTCTTCAGGTGGTCTCCGTAGCCTATCACGGAATGGTTGTAGGGGTGAGTGGGTGTAAGAGTGGTGGTGACGGCTGTGCTCACCTTGTCCCAGTCGCTGTTGAGGTACTTGTTGTACTCTTCGTAAACGGTTTCAAGTTCTGTGTGGAAACCTCTCAACACCATGTTCTTGAAACGGTCTGACTGTACCTTGGCCCAATTCTCTATCTCATTGCTCGGGATGTCCTCCACGTATACGGTCTGGTCGTTGCTGGTGTAGGCATTGCTCCCGTCGCTTCCTATGTGTGACATCAGTTTGTCGTACTCGTTGGGGATGAAGTAGCCGCTGGCAAGATAGCTGATGCTGTCTATCCGGTGATATACGGCTTTGCGTTCTGCCTCGTCCGTGGTCTTGCGGTAAACCTCGTACAAGTCCCTTATCTCGTCCAACAGGGGTTTCTCGGCTTCGTAGTCGGTAGTTCCGAAGTTCGTGCTCCCCTTGAACAGCATATGTTCCAGATAGTGTGCGAGTCCTGTGGTCTCGGCAGGCTCGTGTTTGCTTCCTGCGTGTACGGCTATGTATGTCTGGATGCGCGGTTGTTCCTTGTTGACGGTCATGTACACCTTGAGCCCGTTGGGCAGGGTGTACATCTTGGTTTGCATAGGGTCGCCGTCCACTGTGCTGTAGTCGTACTTGTCGTGTTGGCAAGACGTGGTAGCAAGTGCCGCTATGGCGAGTGCTGCCATTGGTTTGAAAAAAGTCTTCATATACATTGTTGTTATATACGTTATATAATCATGCGTTGGTGGTCTGTAAACAGGGTCTTATTCATGTTTCAAAAACTGCCTGTATGTTTCCGGGAGGTTGTCTTCCGAATATATGGAGTTCCACTTGTACACTTGTAGGAACCTCTGTTTGTCCATTCTCAGCATAAAGGAACAGAGGGTGTAGTCAAGCATCTTCTTGGCGTAAGTTCCGCCGTTGTAGTATCTGTACAGCCGCAACATCTCGAATGGCAGCGGGTAGCCTCCTACGAAGTTGTCGGCTCTTAGCGGTATATTCCGATTGAATGTCTTTTTGCCCTCTTCCATCTCTTTGCGTTTCTCCGCTATGAAGTCGGCGTGGCAGGATGTTTTCTCCAATATACGCAGATACTTGTCCGCCACCTCCCATTCGCCTTCCAAGATGCTGTATTCGGTCATCTGCCTCAAAGACGAGACGCAGCATCCGTTGAACTGCAGCAGGGAAAACTCCTGTGCCTGGTGGAAAGCCTCGTCGTAGACTCCCAAATGGAGATAGAAGAGACGGTTGAACTGTGTGGTCACATATTCCCTGACGTGCGGGAAGAGGAAGTGTTCTTCCTGCGTTATGGGGTATTGGAAGATGTTGTCGGGCAGAGTGCCAAGCTCGCTTTCGGCAAGCAGGGCAAAACGCAGAGAGAGTCCGTCCCCTTTTTGCGCGGCGTCCTTGCATCCGTGTTTGTAGAGGAGTTCGTTCCACTTCCCTTCGTTGGCGAGCGTGATGTACGAGCGGAATTTCTCGGCGTTGCGTACGGAGGGACTGTTGACGGCATGGAAGTAAGAGCCGAAATACGTGTATCTTCTCTCGAATGGGATGAATGCCACCTGTTCGCTGTACACCACAGGTATGACGTACAGTATGGCGAAGCCTGCAGCCTCTATCTTCCAGTTGTGCGAACGGAAGAGCAGGAACTCTGCCAATATCATGCCCGCCAACGTCATGGCAAGCAATGGCATGGACACCAGAGTGTATCCGAGAGGCAGCGAGCCAAAAGTGAACAGCAGCCTCGCTTTTCCGTTGCCGATGTGCGAGTGGGTCAACAGTATTGCGAAGAGGAACATCATCTCTACGGCCATATGCACCTCGAACGTACAGAAGTAGCCTATGAAGAGCACAGGCAGTATGGCCGCCCATCCTAACGCTTTCCGTGTGGGGAAAAGACGCACGAGCCAAATGTCTGCCATTATGGCGGCATATGCCAGCAACACGGAATGTATTGCCGCTCCCACGGCAGGAATGTCAAACCATTGCAGCATGAAGTCCGTGAGCCACAGGGATATGGCTGGGGGATAGGAGAGTTTCAATCGCCAGAAGTCCCACGTGGAAAGCCACAGCCCGTCAGCCTCCATACTTCTGTATGTGTAGGGGAAGCAGGTGGCGACATATACGGCGAAAGCTACCGCCAAGATGACGGATGTTGCGAGGAACCTCACCTTGTGTCTTCTCCATCTGGAGAGAGAGTCGCCCTTTGCCGTGTTTGTTTGTTGTCTTGCCATTTTATTTGAAAAGTCCCGCCATCTCGTTTTTAGACCTTATGAACGGGTTCTTTATGAACTCCGGTATGTTGTAAGCCATCATCAGCGTATGGTTGCCCCATGGGTTCTTCTGTGGCAACAGAAAAGGTTTGTGGAAACGCTGTCCGTCCCAATAGGCCATCATCAGGCGTGTGTACCGTCCGTCAAACCGCTTGGAGGCGTAGAGTATCCATTTGCCGTTGCTGCTCCATGTGTGGTAGCTTTCCATACGCGGACTGTTGATGATGTGTGTGTCTATCATCTCCTTTGTCTGTAAGTCCATCATCTGCAAGTCGCTTTCGTTGTGGTACAGGTTGAAAGCTCCGCAGTCCGCCTTGGAGAACAGCATATACCTGCCGTCAGGGGAGATGCGTGGCATTAGGGCTGTGCCTCCTCTTTCGTATGCGCTGTACACGGTGTCCACCTCTCCCAAACTGCCGTCTCTCTCGCAGAAGGGCACACGCACTATACTGTAGTGGAGGAGCTCCGTCTCCATAGGCATACGCACGGGATGGGCGGTGCTGAAATAGAGCCATTTGCCGTCTGGCGAGAAAGTGGGGAATATCTCCAGGTTGAGAGAGTCTGTAAACCTCTCGTCCGTTAGCACCTTGCTATTGTCTATGTCGTACACAATCAAGTCCGACCACAAGTCGTACACCTCTATTTTGTCGCGGCTCTCTCCGTAGAAACTCTGGTGGGTGTCGTTGCTGGAGAATGCGATGTACTTGGTGGACGGATGCCATACGTTGTACGAACCGTGCCGTCCGTTGCCCATACTCTTTATATCCACTTTCTTCATCTGGCCGTTCCTTATCACCACTGTGCCCCCGTTTTTGCCTCGTGCGTGGAAAGTGAGGTTTCGGGAGTCGTAGTTGGCGTACGAATGGCAGTTGACGCATCCGCTGTTGTTTTGCGTGTTTTCTATTATTGGCTTCACCTCAAAGTCAGAGAGGCGACGCTGATAGATGCCCATCCTGTTCCAACCTTCGTACCCGGGCGGTATGAGGCGGTATGCTATCCAAGGGTCTATGCTGTCTGGTGTCACTGTGAACGAGAAGTCTGCGTACGTGACGCCTTCGGGGTGCGCTTCGGACCATTCCGAAACGGAGACTCTCACCTTGCCGCCACCGCTTATCAGGTTGCGCCATTTCTTCAGAGGCATTTCCAGGCAGTCGTCCCCGGATGTCTCCAGTGTCTCGCCCCTCTCATTGGTGAGGGTGGCGCGTATGTGCTGCGCACCGTCTATGCCGAAATTGAGAGGCGCAATGTTTTCCGGTACGGTCACGTCCGCATAGTCCGGAAACATATTCGGACAAGAGTCCGTCCTTTCCTTGGCTGTGCGTTTGGCGCATCCGGCTGCCATAACGGCGAGTGTCAGTATATAGAGCAGTTTTCTCATACGGAGATGTCGTGTGTCGCACTCAGAAGTTTTTCTTGAACATACGCGCCATGTCCCTGCGGTCTTCCTTTTCCTTCAGTGTCTCGCGTTTGTCGTATTCTTTCTTGCCGCGCGCCACGTGTATGTCGAGCTTGGCTCGTCCGTTTTCGTCTATGAAAAGCCGGGTGGGCACAATGCTGAAGCCAGGAGCTTTCACAGTGTTCTGTATCTTGTTTAACTCCTTGCGGTTGAGCAGCAGCTTACGGTCGCGCCTCTCCGTGTGGTTGTTGTACGAGCCTTGTTCGTATTGTGCCACGTACATGTTCTTCACCCACATCTCGCCGTTGTTGATGTAGCAGAAAGTATCCACCAGACTTGCCTTTCCGGCTCTGATGCTTTTTATTTCGGTTCCCGTGAGCGCTAAGCCTGCCGTGTACTTATCCAGCAGCAAGAAGTCGAACGAAGCCTTCTTGTTCTTTATGTTTACGTCTACTTTTACTTTTGGCATTTGTCCTTTATTACTTTCGCAAAAGCGTCGGTATGCTCGTCTATGTATCTTGCCACAGTGGCAGTGACCTCCTCCTCCATCTCCACGAAACTGTCGTCAAGGTCGTCAAACTCGGGGTACTGCTCAAACAGAGCCATGAACTCGTCATCGGAACAGTCGCGTGTCAGGCTGTCGCCGTATTTCTCGAAAAGCTTCCTGCCGTCGTACACGAGGTTGCAAAAGTCTTTCGCTCCCCACAACCGCATGGCTTTCGCAAAAGGGTTGAGGAAGATGAAAGGACCGTACCCGTTGTGTATCAACTGCACGAAGCCGCCATCCATTACCTCCTCGCGGAATATCACGTATGCCATCAACGTAATCTGTTCCGGATTGAGCAGATTCATGTTGCTCTCGTTCAAAGGACCTCCTATAGCGTCTGTTATATGGCTGTGGAAGACTTCCACGAACGCATCCATGCCTTTCGCCGCGGCTTCCCTTATCTCGCTTTCCTGTATTTCCACTTCCATAAAAGTTGCCTTTTTTGTAATGCAAAGGTACAAAAATTATCCTAATTGGGAATAAGGACGCAAAAAACATAGTGTAATTATTGTCCAACTTCCTACTTTTAGTTACTTTTGCAGAGTTTTTCTGAGATAATATACCTAAATTTATTTAATTACAAGGAAGTAACATGGTTTATTCACACGAAGTACAGAACATGTGTTGTGTGGCTAAGGGCCCCAACCATGGACCTGCCCCCATTCCTGAAGAAGGCAAATGGGTACAGGCAAAGGAAATCAAAGACATCAGCGGTCTTACCCACGGTATCGGCTGGTGTGCTCCTCAGCAGGGTGCATGCAAGCTCACCCTCAACGTAAAGGACGGTGTTATAGAGGAGGCTCTCGTAGAGACCATCGGATGTTCCGGAATGACCCACTCTGCGGCCATGGCATCTGAGATACTGCCCGGCAAGACTATCCTCGAGGCTTTGAACACCGACCTCGTATGCGACGCTATAAACACTGCCATGCGCGAGCTTTTCCTTCAGATAGTGTACGGACGTACCCAGAGTGCGTTCTCTGAGGGTGGACTTATGATAGGCGCAGGTCTGGAAGACCTCGGCAAGGGGCTCATATCACAGACAGGCACCCTCTACGGCACCAAGCTGAAAGGCACACGTTACCTGCAGCTGACCGAAGGCTACATCACCAAGATGTACCTTGATAAAGATGACCAGGTGTGCGGATATGAATTTGTGCACATGGGCAAGTTCATGGATGCTGTCAAGAAAGGCGTTCCTGCGGACGAGGCTCTGAAGAGTGTTACAGGTACATACGGCCGTACCAAAGAAGAGGATGGAGCCGTGAAGTTTATTGACCCACGTAAAGACTGAGAAGGAGGAAGGATATGATAAGAGAAGTGAAATTCGAGTCACAAGACCGCCGTATCAAGCAGATTCTTGCTTGTCTCAACGCACACGGTATCGCTTCTATAGAAGAGGCAAACGAGATTTGCGAGGCTGCGGGTCTCGACCCTTACAAGACGTGTGAGGAAACGCAGATGATATGCTTTGAGAACGCCAAGTGGGCTTACGTGGTAGGTACCGCCATCGCTCTCAAGGAGAAAGCTAAAGATGCAGTGGAAGCCGCCAACTATATAGGCGAAGGTTTGCAGAGCTTCTGCATCCCCGGGTCTGTTGCAGACGACCGTAAGGTGGGTATCGGACACGGCGAACTGGCTGCGCGTCTGCTCACTCCGGAGACCAAGTGCTTTGCATTCCTCGCAGGTCACGAGTCTTTCGCAGCTGCTGAGGGCGCAATCAAGATAGCCCAGATGGCCAACAAGTCAAGACCAGCTGACAAGCCCCTGCGTTGTATCCTCAACGGTCTGGGCAAGGATGCTGCCATGATTATCAGCCGTATCAACGGTTTCACATACGTGCAGACAAAGTTCGACTATTTCACAGGTGAGTTGAAGGAGATTAAGCGCATCGCTTATTCCGACGGACCTCGCTCAGCTGTCAACTGCTACGGTGCGGACGATGTGCGCGAGGGTGTCGCCATTCTCTGGAAAGAGGACGTGGACGTGTCCATCACAGGAAACTCCACCAACCCCACCCGCTTCCAGCATCCGGTGGCAGGAACTTACAAGAAAGAACGCATCCGCGCGGGAAAGCCTTACTTCAGTGTAGCTTCCGGTGGAGGTACAGGACGTACACTTCATCCTGATAACATGGCTGCAGGTCCGGCTTCTTACGGTATGACTGACACTTTGGGACGTATGCATTCCGACGCACAGTTCGCAGGCTCTTCGTCCGTTCCGGCTCACGTTGAGATGATGGGTTTCCTCGGCATAGGAAACAATCCTATGGTGGGTTGCTCAGTGGCATGCGCTGTCAACGTAGACCTCGCACTGAACAAGAAGTGATTCCGTATTTGCCCGGGGAAATCCCTGTGCTCAAGAGTTTTAGAGTCTCCATGACCTTATGCGGTTGTGGAGATTCCTTTTTTGCGGTTTTCAGAGAAGCCTCACGTCCGTTATCACTTGGCTGCCCACGTATTCGTTCAGCTTGCGTGCAAGTTCGTGGTGCATCATCATAAGGTTCTGCTTTAGGGCGGGACTTTTTATCTTGACGTGCAGGACACCTCCGCGCACGTACACCTCGGAAGTGTAGCGGCTTATGGACTCGCCTACCACAGGAGTCCACGCTTGTGTTATGCGGTATTCCAGCAGAGGCGTTTCCAGCCCTTGACTGCGCAGGTATTTCAGCAGAGCATCGCCCAGGGTCTGTCCTTTCTTCATAGTAGTGGAGCCACGTGCCCTCCTTGTACACTGAAGATGCGGTAGTCGCCCGAGCTTGCGGCGAGGATTTGGTCGATGTGGCCGCGGTTGGTGTCGGTGATGAATATTTGGCCGAAATTGTCGCTGCTTACCAGTTTCACTATCTGTTGCACGCGGGATGCGTCAAGTTTGTCGAAGATATCGTCCAGAAGCAGAAGAGGGGCGGTGTGCGAGCCTGTGCGTTTCAGAAAATCGTACTGCGCCAGCTTCATGGCGGTAAGGAACGTCTTGTTCTGCCCCTGCGACCCCTCCCTTTTCACGGGGAATGTGCCGAGCGTCATCTTCAAGTCGTCCTTGTGTATGCCGTGCAGCGAATATCCCACGATGCGCTCTTTCTCACGGAAGTGCATCAATTGTTCCGACAACGGACCTCTCTGTATGTGCGAGACATACTCCAAACCCACTTCCTCCTTACATTCCGATATGTACGAGTGGTATTCCTGAAAGACAGGGATGAACTCGTCCACGAATTTCTGACGCATCTCGTATATGTAAGCCGCCTCGGTGTCCATTTGCTCTTCCCACATAAGCATCAGGTCGTCGTCAGGTTCTTCCTCCGTTTTCAACAGGGCGTTACGCTGCAGCAAGGCCTTGTTGTATCTTGCCAGACTTTCTATGTACCTGAGGTCGTACTGTGAAATCACGAGATCCATGAACTTCCTTCTTTCCTCGCTGCCTCCGGCTATCAACCCATGGTCTTCGGGGGACACCATCACCAAAGGTATCACGCCTATGTGCTCCGAGAGCCGCCTGTACGGTTTTTTGCCGCGTCGCACGGTCTTCTTCTGCCCCCGCTTCATGCCTATGTGTATCTCTTCGGCACTCCCGTCTTCGCGGACATACTGAGCCTGCAGTGACATCATGTCCTCGCCGTGCCGCATGGCCATTGAGTCCTGCCCCACATTGCTGCTGCGGCAAAAACTGAGAAAGTAAATGGCATCCAGGAGGTTGGTCTTGCCCTCGCCGTTCATGCCTATCAGGCAGTTCATCTTGTCGGAAAACTCCAGCTCGGCTTCTGCGATGTTCTTGTAATTGAGTATGGATATACGTCTTAACTTCATTCCGTTGCAAAATTAGTTATTTTAATTCTATTTTGTCCCCTTGTCCCGAAAATAATATGCCGAAGATTTTATCCAATGGAAAAAAATACGTAATTTTGCGAGACGATATGTGTAACAAATAAAAAACATTATAATAAAATGGTTAAGAGAAACGCAAAGAACGGAAAGGCGACGCACAACGAGTTTGACGAGACTCTGGTTGCGTCGGTTACTTTCTACGAGAAACACAAGAACGTTATCCTCTACGGAAGCGGTGCTGTATTGGCCTTGTTGATAGTGGCCTTGCTGGTGCACCAGTTCTACATCACTCCGCGCAACCAGCGTGCGGACGAGAGCATAGCCATGGCTCAGCAGCTTTTCAGCGACGGCAACTACGACAAGGCTCTCAACGGAGGGGGCGATACTCTCGGTTTCCTTGCGGTGGCGGATAAGTACAAGTGTACCGACGCAGGCAATCTGGCACACCTCTATGCAGCCAAGTGCTATGCCGAGACGGAGAAATACCAGGAGGCCATCAATGAGCTGAAGAAGTTCAGTTCGTGCGGCGACGCTATGGTAAGCCCTGCCGCAATAGCTATGGAGGGCAACCTCTATGCACAACTTGGCGACAACGAGAAAGCCGTGTCTCTCTTGGTAAAGGCTGCCGACAAGGCTGCCAACAATACCCTAAGTCCTGCGTTCCTCATTCAGGCAGGTCAGATATACGAGGCTCTCGGTAAGAATGACGAAGCTCTCGGATGCTACAAGCGGATAAAGGAGAAGTTCCAAAACAGTATGCAATATAGCGAGGCGGACAAGTATATAGAACGCCTCGGCGGCAACTGATACGGTATGGCTTCCCGACTGCATAATCTGTCAGACTACGATTTCAAGTCCGTTCCCTCTGCCAAAGGGATGAGGTTTGGCATAGTGGTCAGCGAGTGGAACAGTAAGGTGACGGGCGCACTCCTGCAGGGGGCATTTGATACTTTGCTGAAGCACGGCGCACAGGACGAGGACATACTGGTGCATACGGTGCCTGGCAGTTTTGAACTGATATTCGGCTCTTCGCAGATGATGAAAAGTGGCATGGTAGATGCGGTGATAGCCATAGGATGCGTGATACGAGGGGACACGCCGCACTTCGACTATATCTGCCAAGGTACCACACATGGTCTTTCCGAGCTCAATTTCAGAGGCGATGTGCCTGTGATATACGGTCTGCTCACGTGTAACACCATGGAGCAGGCAGAAAACCGGTGCGGAGGCATTCTTGGCAACAAAGGAGACGAGTGTGCCGTCACCGCCATCAAGATGGTAGAGTACAGAAGAAATATGTGCCGGTAAAACCGCCCATACCATATAAGTATATGCGGATTGGCTTTCGTTTCACAACGGAAGCCAATCCGTTTTTAGTGTCAAGTTGTTTTTATAGTCACTTATTAGCGGTTACTTAGTGATAAACGTCAATTTTCAGTCAGTATGTAGACTAATCTGACGATAAATGTTTATCTTTGCGTTATAATTGAATAAAGTATATATAAGGAATAAAGGAGATGAGAGATACTATACAACTCGGGAAACGTAACACCTTGGAGGTGACAAAGCGAGTGGATTTCGGCTATTACCTCGACGGAGGGGAGATGAACGGAGAAATCTTGCTGCCGAACGGAGAGGTTGCGGAGGATGCTTCCATTACCCCCGGCGACAAGTTGTCATGTTTTATATATTTGGACAACGAGGAGCGTATGGTCGCCACCATGCACCGTCCTTTTGCTGAGGTGGGCGACTTCGCGTTTCTGGAGGTGGCGTGGGTCAATAACTTTGGGGCTTTCCTCAACTGGGGACTCATAAAGGATCTCTTTGTCCCCTTCCGCGAGCAGAAGATGAAAATGCAGATAGGCAAGAGCTATATAGTGTACGTACACCTTGACGAAGAGTCGTACCGTATCGTTGCGAGTGCCAAGGTGGAGAAATTCCTTGCCCAAGACATACCACCCTACCGGCACGGAGATGAGGTGGAGCTGCTTGTGTGGCAGAAGACCGACCTCGGGCTCAAAGCCATAGTGGATAACCGTTATGGGGGGCTTCTCTACGACACGCAGGTTTTCCGCAACCTGCGTACGGGAGACAGGGTCAGAGGATATGTCCGCCAAGTGCGTCCCGACGGAAAAATAGACCTTATGCTTCAGCGCGAGGGTATGGATGCGGTAGCCGACTTCAGCGACACGCTTCTGCGTAGGTTGCGTGCCGGCGGAGGCTTCTCCCATTTGGGCGACAAGAGCCCTGCGGACGATATATACTCCGCTTTCGGGGTTAGCAAGAAGGTGTTCAAGAAAGCGGTAGGAGACCTCTACCGCCGTCATCTCATAGAAATAGTGCCCGAAGGAATAAAGTTGGTAAGATAAACGCCTCTCTGTAATGCAGCCGTTAGCGGAAAGAATGCGTCCACGCACTTTGGACGAGTATGTCGGACAACGCCATCTGGTGGGAAAGGGTGCCGTGCTGCGCAACATGATAGAGAGCGGCAGGATAAGCAGTTTCATCCTTTGGGGACCGCCCGGAGTGGGCAAGACCACCCTCGCCACCATCATAGCACGTCAGTTGGGGACTCCTTTCTATACCCTCAGCGCGGTGACGAGCGGCGTGAAAGACGTGAGGTCTGTGATAGACAAGGCAGCGGGAAACAAGTTCTTCTCCCGTACAAGTCCCATCTTGTTCATAGACGAGATACACAGGTTCAGCAAGTCGCAGCAGGACAGCCTGCTCGGAGCGGTGGAACAGGGAGTGGTCACCCTTATAGGAGCAACCACGGAGAACCCCTCGTTCGAGGTCATACGCCCGTTGCTCTCACGTTGTCAGGTGTATGTGCTGAAGCCTCTTGAGAAAGACGACCTCTTGAGCCTGACAAAGCGCGTGATAACCGAAGACGTTGCCCTCAGCAAATGTAAATATGACATCCGGCAGACATCGTCACTTCTGAGGTATAGCGGAGGCGATGCGCGCAAACTGCTCAATATCTTGGAACTCATATACGAGACGAAGTCGGGAGACGATGTGATAGTCATTGACGACGCTACAGTTTCCGACTGCCTTCAGCAGAACCCACTTGCATACGACAAGGATGGGGAGATGCACTACGACATCATATCCGCCTTTATCAAGAGCATACGCGGAAGCGATCCGGATGCCGCCCTGTACTGGCTTGCAAGGATGATAGAGGGAGGGGAAGACCCTGCTTTCATTGCACGCAGGCTGGTGATATCCGCCAGCGAGGACATAGGGCTCGCCAACCCCAATGCCCTGCTTATGGCAAATGCGTGTTTCGATGCCGTCATGAAGATAGGATGGCCCGAGGGGCGCATACCTCTTGCCGAGGCTACGGTATATCTTGCCGCAAGCCCCAAGAGCAATTCTTCGTACTGTGCTGTCAACGACGCTTTGGACAAGGTGCGGCAGACAGGCAACCTGCCCGTGCCTATGCACTTGAGGAACGCACCCACCAAACTGATGCAACAGTTGGGCTATCACGACGGCTACAAGTATTCGCACGACTACGAAGGGCATTTCATAAGGCAACAGTATATGCCGGAGGAACTCTCTGGCATACGGTTCTGGCACGCGCAACACAATCCGGCGGAGGACAAAATGCAGGAACGTATGGAAAGACTCTGGGGCAAAGACACTGAAAATGGACAAAACAAATAAAACATCTGACAAATGAAGAAGATATTGCTTTTAGGATCAGGAGAACTGGGTAAGGAGTTCGTCATTGCCTGTAAGCGCAAGGGACAGTATGTGGTAGCGTGCGACAAGTACGACAATGCTCCTGCCATGCAGGTGGCGGACGAACGCAGGGTTTTCAGCATGCTCGACGGCGATGCCCTCGACCGGGTAGTCGCCGAGGTCAAGCCGGACATCATAGTGCCAGAGATAGAGGCCATACGCACTGAGAAACTGTACAATTACGAAGAGGAAGGCATACAAGTGGTGCCGAGTGCAAAGGCTGTGAACTACACCATGAACCGTAAGGCGATACGGGAACTGGCGCACACGAAACTCGGACTAACCACAGCCCATTACAGGTATGCGGCAAACTATAACGAGCTTGTGGCAGCTGCCGAGGTCATAGGATTCCCTTGTATAGTAAAGCCTCTGATGAGCAGCAGCGGTCACGGACAGAGCAAGGTGGACAGCAGGGAGCAGCTTGACGATGCGTGGAAATGTGCGTGTGGCGGTGCCAGGGGTGACATCATGGAGGTGATAGTCGAACAGTTCATCCCCTTCGATTACGAGATTACGTTGCTCACCGTTACGCAGAAGGACGGACCTACTCTCTTCTGCCCTCCCATAGGACATGTGCAGAAAGGCGGCGACTACCGCGAGAGTTTCCAGCCGAGGGTTATGAAACCCGAATTCCTGGCGGAGGCGCAACGTATGGCGGACGAGGTGACATCAGCTCTTACAGGATGCGGCATCTGGGGAGTGGAGTTCTTCGTGAGTGAGAAACAAGGCGTGATATTCAGCGAACTGAGTCCGCGTCCGCACGACACGGGCATGGTGACGCTGGCAGGCACGCAGAACCTCAGCGAATTTGAGCTTCATTGCCGTGCCGTGCTCGGGCTTCCCATACCGGAGATAACGTTGGAGAGGCAGGGGGCTTCCGCCGTTATCCTTTCGGATGTGGAGATAGACTCTCCGCAATATTGCGGGATGGAAGACGTATGCGCTGCCACAAGCACCTACCTGCGCATCTTCGGCAAGCCACAGGCTCATGTGGGCAGACGTATGGGAGTGGTGCTGTGCTATGACGGCAAGAATGCTTCGCAGGATGCTCTGAGGGAGAAATGCAGAAGCCTTGCCGCAAAAGTCAAAGTGACTTTATAAGACGCACGTAGCTGCACCTCGACAACAAGTGGCTTTACCTCATACAAACGCAAGTGCTTCCGATATTTACCGGAAGCACTTGTATTGGCCTTCTTAGGGTTTAGCTCTAAATTCTAAGTCCTAAGCCCCAAACACTCAGTTCTAAGTCCTAAATTATCACTTCTCAGGATTCAGGATTTTGTTTATCTCCTCCATCTGACCTCTGGCAAGTATGGTGCCGTCCGGCGAGAGCAGAACAAGGGTAGGGATGCCCGTCACTCCGTACAGGTCGGCTGGTGACTGGTCTCTGTCGCCTGTGTATATCACAGGCCATGTTATTGGAAGAGTGGGCATCACGGCATCCAAGTCCTCACGCTTCTTCTCCCACACGTCTATGCCGAGGATGGTGAGTTTGTCGGCATACATCTCCGCTACAGCAGGCAGTTCTTCCTTTATGCACTTGCGGCACGGTGCGCACCACGAAGCCCAAAAGTCGAGGAGCACCATCTTGCCCCCTGCAAGAGTCTGGCTTATGGATATCTCCTCACCGGTCTTTGCCTCCGGTCCCTTGATGTCTATATACTTGCATCCCACGGCAGTCTTGCTTTTGTTCTCTGCCAAAGTGATGTATCTCTTCACCCTTTCGTTGTTCTTAATCAGAGTGTCGGCTTTCTCGTACTCTTCCTTGAGCGTGGTCTCGTCCCATCCGAATGCCGCAAGGCTTCCGAATATCCGCAGTCCCATGCTGTCAGACCTGTGGCGTTCGTAGTATTTGCCCAAAATCTGCTTGTAGCCTTCCATTACCTCTTCCTCGCTTATGCCTTGAATGTTCATCAGAGAGTCTACCTCTTTCTCCAAGGCTTCGGTGTCGGCTTTTATGTCGTATGTCTCCGCTTTCTGTTGGCACGATAAAACCATCGTGGATGCAGCCAAAAGTACTGTAGTTAAAATCTTCTTCATCGTTGTGAGTTAAATACAAAAATCAATTAAAGGTAATTCTTTGGGTCGCTTTACAACATTTCC
>CAVHCL010000053.1:3660-4842 GCA_963634425.1 Bacteroidaceae bacterium | reverse complement strand
ATATATATCCAATATCTGTTTCTTGTTTACAAATCAATTATTGTCTGTTTTGGTTTCTTGCCGTAATGGCGTTGTGTTTGTGCAGACCTTTGAGAATCTTTCTTGCCGCCGTGCGTGTCTCAGCGTCACATTCCATATATTCATCCAAAGTCAAATTGTCGTAGTGTCTTGCCTTGTCCAGCGTTTTCTCTATGATATCAGGAATCTGGGTAAAACCGCATTCGCCATTGCGGAACGCAAGGTTTGCCACCTCGTTGGCGGCATTGACCACACACCCCGCATTGCCGCCTTGTGCCATAGCTTCGTAGGCAAGAGTCAGACACCGGAATCTGCTTTCGTCGGGTTTCTCAAACGAAAGCTCGTTCATCTTCAGCCAATCTATTCTTGGGAAATCGCTTTTAACCCGTACCGGATATGACAGGGCAAGCTGTATGGGCATCCTCATGTCTGGCATCCCCAACTGGGCTTTTACGGTGCCGTCGGCAAACTGTACAGCGCTATGGACTATGCTTTGCGGGTGCACCACCACCTGTATCTTGTCCGGAGCCACGTCGAAGAGCCATTTGGCTTCCATGACTTCAAACCCCTTGTTCATCATGGTGGCGCAGTCTATCGTTATCTTGGCTCCCATTTTCCAACTGGGATGTTTGAGAGCCATCTCAGGTGTCACGTCTTGCAGCTGTTTTGTGGTGAAGTTTCTGAACGGCCCGCCGCTGGCTGTGAGTATTATCTTCTCCACTTCGCTTTGCTCGCCCATCAGGCATTGGAATATGGCACTGTGTTCGCTGTCCACTGGAAGCACTGCCACATGATGCTTGATGCAAAGTTCCGTGATTAACTTGCCGGCAACCACGAGAGTTTCTTTGTTGGCAAGCGCTATGGTCTTATGGGCCTCTATCGCACTCACGGTGGGACGCAGGCCACTGAAGCCTACAAGAGCTGTGAGTACAATGTCCACAGGTTCCATCCTTACCACTTGGCACAGGGAATCCGCTCCGGCGTACACTTGTATTTGATGCTCCTTCAGAGCTTCTCTCACATACTCATACTTTGTCTCGTCTGCTATCACCACTGCGGCAGGTTGGTGCTCTATGGCTTGACTAATCAGCAAATCCGCCTTTGTGTTGGCGGTGAGCACATAAGCCTCAAAGAGGTCGGGATGCTCTTTTACCACTTGGAGAG
>CAVHCL010000053.1:0-3650 GCA_963634425.1 Bacteroidaceae bacterium | reverse complement strand
ACCCAGTATGCATATTCTTTTCTTCATTGTATCTCTAATAAGCCTTCCGGAAGAGACATGGTGACGGTTCTTTCGCGGTGATTGATTTCCTTGATGAGATTTTCCGCGGCAGGTAGCATGAGACAGCCTATGTGGAAAAGCACGTTTTGTGTGGAGTCGTCCACAAAGTCTATGTGTCCCAACGGCCCGTGCTTGGTGTCTACGACCTTAAAACCTGTGAAGTGTTTCCATGTGTATTTTTTGTTTTCGTCCGGTTCGTCTGTAAGAGAGAACGGGAAATAAACATCAATGCCGCACAATTCCTTGACATCCTCAGAATTGTCGTAGTCAACGAACTTTACAAGAACTGTGGTGTCTGAGCGAAATCTGTACTCTTCCATGAAGAATGGGATGAGTATTCCGTCAACGCACAGTATCAGATAGTCGGCGTCGCACCTGTCCCAAACGTCGTCTGTGTATGACATGAGCACTTCGCCTTTCACTCCGTGTGTGCGCACAATCCTGCCTATCTTGTATACATCGTCCTCCTTAATCATTCCGTTCTTGTTATTTTCGCGCCCAACATATTCAGTCGTTCGTCAATGTCCTCATATCCCCGGTCTATTTGTCCTATGTTTTCTATCCTGCTTGTACCCGTTGCGCTCAGTGCGGCTATCAGCAGGGCGATGCCGGCTCTTATGTCAGGGCTTGTCATCTTTCCCGCATGCAGTTGTATCTGACGGTCGTGTCCTACCACTACGGCGCGGTGTGGGTCGCATAGGATAATCTGCGCACCCATGTCTATCAGTTTGTCCACGAAGAACAGTCTGCTCTCGAACATCTTCTGGTGTATCAGCACACACCCCTTGGCCTGCGTGCTTACCACCAGCAACACGCTCAGCAAGTCCGGAGTCAGACCTGGCCACGGAGCGTCCGCTATGGTCATGAACGAGCCGTCCATGAATGTCTCTATCTGATAGTGGTCTTGGCGAGGCACGAATATGTCGTCGCCGTGTATCTCCATCTGTATGCCGAGTCTGCGGAACGTGTCGGGTATGATTCCCAACGAATGATAGCCCACGTTGTTTATAGTCACTCCGTCTCCTACTATGGCGGCCATCCCTATGAACGACCCCACTTCTATCATGTCGGGAAGAATTTTGTGTTGCGTGCCTCCGAGACGCTTCACGCCCCTTATGGTTAGCAAGTTGCTGCCTATCCCTTCTATTCGCGCTCCCATTCTGCACAGCATACGGCACAATTGTTGTATGTATGGCTCGCATGCGGCATTGTAGATGGTTGTGGTGCCGTCGGCCAACACGGCAGCCATTATTATGTTTGCCGTTCCTGTCACAGAAGCCTCGTCAAGCAACATATAGCATCCTTTCAGCCGGCTTGCCGTTATGGTGAACACTCCTTTTTTGGCATCATACTCAAAATGCCCTCCCAACTTCTGTATTCCCGAAAAATGCGTGTCAAGTCTTCTGCGTCCAATGTTGTCTCCTCCAGGTCTGGAAATCATAGCCTTTCCGAAACGCGCCAAAAGCGGTCCTATGAGCATTACGCTTCCCCTCAGACTGCCGCAGCGTTTTAAAAAATCGTCTGAGCAGAAGACGTCAGCATTCAGTCTGTCCGCCTGAAACACGTAGTGCCCTTTGGAAATTTTTTTCACTTTCACGCCAATGTCCGAAAGCAGTCTTATCTGGTTGTTGACATCGGCTATCTCAGGAAGATTTTCTATGCTTACCTCTTCCGTTGTCAGCAACGTGGCACAAAGCACCTGCAAGGCTTCGTTTTTGGCTCCTTGCGGTGTGATGTTGCCTTTGAGTCTATGTCCTCCTTCTATTGTGAATGACGGCATAGGGTCAGTGTTTCTTCTTGCGTTTGCTCTGCGAAGAGTTTGATTGTCCTGGCAATGTGCTCACAGAGGCGAATTTGAAACTTTCAAGGTCTATCCCGAGTTGTCCGTCGGTGTACCTTTCAATATCCTCCGCCACAAGTTCTTCGTCCATGGAATCCTTGTTCCATACGAAAAGATCCTGTTTCATTTGGTTGGCAGTCATGGCCACCAATTCGTCCCTTTCCTCACACTCAGGAAGGGTTTGCGCATAACGCAGCGACTCCTCCACCAGATATCCGTAATGCCTTCTCTTTATCTTCTTCATCGGGTAATGGAGCGGTGCGGGATGGGCAGACGCTTCTTCTTCCGGCACTATCTGTACGGGATAATCAACATCCAGCTTGTACTGCGAGATATGCGCTATGTGATTCCAAAGCTTGTGTTCTTGGTCTTCAGGTGAAGATGTTTGCGGATAAACCCTTGCCATTACGGAGACTATTGCCTTGGCGCATGCCTGTCTCTTGTCTTTGGAAGGAAGCGATACTGCCAGCTTCACCATATCCTGGATGGCTCTGCCGTATTCGGGCATCACCAGTTTGTCTCTTTTTGTGTTGTATTGCATTAGAGTAATTTTTTTGGCTTTATTGCTACAAAATCTTTCAAGTAGAAAGGCTCGAAATAAGCTACGTCTCTGAAATCTTTCTGTACGAAGCTCTTCTCAGCCAACGGCATCATGTATTTTGCCAAAGGGAGTATGCCGTCTATGAAATGTGCGTTCGGGTGATTTATCACCTCCTTGCACTTGTCGGCTCCGTTGCCGAAAAAATATACCGGACCGTTGTCCAAAAAGTCCTTGTACGTGGTTTCTGTCACTATGTCGGGCTGAACGGCTCTGTGTTCTTTCAGCCCCCGGTCGTAGACCGCTGCGTACACCTCCATTCTGCGAGCGTCTATCATCGGCACCAACATCGCATTGTCTTCCAAGTCATCGTGTTTCAGAAGTACTGGCACGCACAACAGTTTCAACGTGGAGACTGCCATCAAAGGCAGTTCCCTGCCGTAGCATAGCCCCTTGGCCATAGACACTCCTATCCTCAGCCCCGTGTAGCTTCCCGGACCTTCACTCACGGCTACGCCATCTACCGGTATCGCATGGCTGTCGGCGAACGACAAGGCCTCTTTGACGTACACACCGCATTGTTCCGAGTGTGCTCTGCTTTCAGTATCTTCTTTGTGGAAAATAACTTGTCCGTTTTCACTCAGTGCCACTGAGCAGGCGTTCGTACTTGTTTCAATATACAGTAAACAAGGCATTCTGATTTCCAGTCTCTATTTTTGCGTGCAAAATTACAATATTCTGCGATTATTTACGTACTTTTGCACAAAATTTTTGTTAAAAGTATGATTCAGTCAATGACAGGTTACGGTAAAGCTTCAGCCGAATACCAAGGGAAAAAAATTATAGTGGAAGTGAGGTCGCTCAACAGCAAAGCCTTGGATCTTTCAACTCGGGTAGCGTCTGCTTACAGGGAAAAAGACATGGAGATACGCTCCATGGTGGCACAGGAATTGGAGCGGGGAAAAGTGGAGCTTAATCTGTGGACTGAGCAGTTGGATTCTCCCAACGAGTATACTGTCAACGAAAAAGTGGTAGCCGCGTATTGCAGACAAATAAAGGCGGTGTCCGACAACATTGATTTGCCTTATCCCACAAACTTTTGGCCGATACTCATACGAATGCCTGACGTCGTGTCCAAGACGGAGACGCATGAGTTGTCCGACGAGGAATGGAATGTGGCAAACGGTGTGGTGAAGGAAGCCATAGCTCGCC
>CAVHCL010000052.1:12487-15794 GCA_963634425.1 Bacteroidaceae bacterium | reverse complement strand
ACAAAAGGACCTTTTTTCACACTACAACACAAAACTTTTTATGCACACATTATATATAATATGCAATTTGAGGGGGCTTTGTGTTCAGAAGTGCTGATGTAAAGCATTTCAGTAACACTTTTCCTGCACTGTAAAGTCACTCAGTAAAGGCATGACAAGAGAGTAAAGTAATTCAGCAAAAGAATAAAAAAGTGTAAAGTAAAATCATGTAAAGTCAAAATTGTACAACCAGGGAGCAAAGGTTGTACAGCCAATGAGCCAATGGTTGTACGGTCAGTGAGCTATGCCTGTACAGCCAGGGATGCTATGCCTGTACAGCCAGGGATGCTATGCCTGTACAGCCAGGGAATGCGTTTTTACCCCTGTGCACAAAAAAAACAGCCCAAGGTCTCCCTTGGGCTGCATATCCGCAGGCCTATCCCACGTCAGTTTCGTCATCCGACTTCAATGGATCTGCAAGCCTTCACTTCCTCTTTCGGGTCTACCTTGGGCAGTGTGACGGACAATATACCGTTCTCCACCTTGGCTGCGATTTTATCCTTGTCCACATTGTCGGGCAGAGAGTAAGTCTGCTGGTAGTTGGCATAGGCAAATTCGCGGCGCAGATAATGCTCCTTTTTGTCCTCCTCCTTGTGTTCCATCTTGTTCTCAATGGCCACGCAAAGGTTGCCGTCCTGGTCCATATGCACCCTGCAATACTCCTTCTTGATGCCAGGTGACGCAATCTCCATCACGTACTGTTTAGCATCTTCTTTGACGTTCACTGCGGGCGTCGTGGATGAACTGTAGACTCTGGGAGTCCAATCACTGTTGAAAAGGTCGTCAAATACAGTTGGGAACCAACTTCTGTTCATTACTGGTAACATATCTAAATCTCCTATACTTTAGTTCTTGTTCCGGATTCCTCCGCCCTTCGTTGGGCTTCGGTTTCCACCCAGTATATTGCAACGAACGTGCCAAATCACGCTGGCATCTGTCCGTGTCCGCAACGTGGACTTTCTGTCCGTTTCCTTTAAACTGCGTTAACAATACTGCCAAAAGAGGACACTTTTCCTCACGCTTTGTCCATCTTGGGCAATTTGTCGAGATACAACTTGATGGTCTCGTCCGAAGGTATGATGTCCGTCATCGTGCCGTTGTTGAACGCCTCGTAAGCGTAAAGGTCGAAATATCCTGTTCCCGTAAGTCCGAAGAGTATGGTCTTCTCCTCGCCTGTCTCCTTGCACTTCAAGGCCTCGTCTATGGCTACACGTATGGCGTGGCTGCTCTCTGGCGCAGGCAGCGTGCCCTCCACGCGTGCGAATTTGGTGGCGGCGTCAAAGACGGCGGTTTGTTCTACAGCCCTCGCCTCAAACATCTTGTCGTGGTAAAGTTGCGAGAGTATGGGACTCATGCCATGGAAACGCAGACCGCCGGCATGATTGGCTGACGGTATGAACTGGCTTCCGAGCGTGTACATCTTGGCCAACGGGCATATCATTCCCGTGTCACAGAAGTCGTATGCGAACTTGCCCTTGGTGAAACTGGGGCATGAAGCGGGCTCCACCGCAATGATTTTGTAGTCGGCCTCGCCTCTCAACATCTCGCCTATGAACGGGGAAACAAGGCCTCCGAGGTTAGAGCCTCCTCCTGCACATCCTATGATAATGTCCGGCTTGATGCCGTACTTGTCACAAGCTTTCTTGGCCTCCAGTCCTATCACTGTTTGGTGCAGCAGCACCTGGTTTAGCACCGAGCCGAGCACATACCTGTACCCTTCGTGCGTGGCGGCAGCCTCCACGGCCTCGGAGATGGCGCATCCCAAACTGCCTGTTGTGTCGGGGTGCTCCGACAGTATCTTGCGTCCCACACTGGTGGTAAGGCTGGGCGAAGAAGTCACCGTGGCTCCGTAGGTCCGCATCACCTCACGGCGAAACGGCTTCTGCTCGTACGAGCACTTTACCATGTACACACGACAGTCGAGACCGAAGTACGAGCAGGCCATGCTCAGTGCCGTCCCCCACTGTCCGGCGCCAGTCTCTGTGGTCACGCCTTTCAGCCCTTGTTTCTTGGCGTAGTACGCCTGGGCTATGGCCGAGTTCAGCTTGTGGCTGCCAGAGGTGTTGTTACCCTCGAACTTGTAGTATATCTTGGCAGGAGTGCCGAGAGCTTTCTCCAGGAAATAAGCCCTTACCAACGGAGAGGGGCGGTACATCCTGTAAAACCGCTGTATCTCCTCCGGTATGTCAAAGAAAGGAGTGTCGTTGTCAAGCTCCTGCTTGTTGAGTTCCGCACAGAAGACATGGTTGAGGTCGTCTATGGTAAGAGGTTCCTGAGTACCCGGATTGAGCAGAGGCGCAGGTTTGTTTTTCATGTCCGCCCGCACATTGTACCATTGTGTGGGGATCTCGTTTTCTTCCAGATAAATCTTGTAAGGGATTTCTTCTTTCATAATTATAACTTGTTTGGTTGGTTTCCTGACGCAAAGATAAGCGTTTTTTCGCAAACAGAAGAACTTGAGTGTGCAAAATATCATAAAAATCGCCATTGACAATTCAAATAGAAAGAAAAACAGGCGTTGTCATGTTCAGTTTGTCCACGCAAACGGCAAGACAGACAACTGCAGGGCAGTGTCATAAAGCAGTAGGGCAGTGTCTCACAGTATCATTTATGTGTGTCTTCAGTAATTCGTCAAGATTGCCAACACCTCAGACGAGATGAAAGACATTACAGTTACTTTCAATGGTTTGAAGAAGTTGAATACCGGAAAGGTGACTGTTCTCCATGCCGATGACATTCAGGCAGAGAACAAGATTGACAACAAGAACGCTGTTGTTCCTGTTACATCGGATGCACAGGCCAATGGCAATGTCTTGAACGTGAAGATGAAGGCCAATAGCTTCGTGGTTTATAGGTTCTAAGAAAAATATACTCTAAATATAAAGAGGGTTCAGTACAATTTGTGCTGGACCTTTTTTTGTCGAATAAACCTTAAAAAACAACGTTCAAATACCTTGTGGTGACAAATAGGTACAATGCTAGAGTGAGGGTGATTGTGAATATACATTTTTTTATATATCTTTGCAATCAGTAAGGTATGCTTTTTATTAACTGATAAACATAAATAAGGCTTATGAGACGAAATTTTAACAGCTTAACCTTGGTGTTAATGACTTTGTTGATGATGTTGTTGTCGTTTGCATCGTGCAGTGAATTGCAGAAATTCCTGAATGAAGAAGAGGATGATGACGATGATATTGGAGGAGATAACCAGCCAGAACTCGTAGAAGGAAGAATGGAAGACATCGCTCTTTCGGGTATTGTGAGA
>CAVHCL010000052.1:0-12477 GCA_963634425.1 Bacteroidaceae bacterium | reverse complement strand
TGAAAAGATATTGTCAAACCAATAAAATAACAACACATCAACAGAAATGAAGAAAACAATGTTATTTGCAGCAACATTAGCCTTGATGGCTTCTTGCTGCCAGAGCAACAAATGTGGCTGTAACTGTAACTGCGGCTGCGAGGCATGCACCAATTGTGGAAGTCAAACGGATTCTGCAGCTCCAGCCGAGGTTGCCGTTGCCGAGATTGTGGAGAACGAGCAGTACGACCTTGCCAAACTGAAGCAGGACGCTGACGGTTATTACATCCTCTTTGACGGTTCCAGTCTCGACGGATGGAGAGGATACGGCCAAGACGCTGTGCCGCAGAGTTGGGAGAACGACGGAGAAAGCATACACCTGAAAGGCAGCGGCACGGGTGAAGCCCAGGCTGAAGGCGGCGGCGACCTTATGTTCGCACACAAGTTCACAAACTTCACCTTGGAGCTGGAATACAAGATAAGCAAGGGCGGAAACTCCGGTATCTTCTATCTGGCACAGGAGGCCAAGGACGCTAACGGCAATTATCTGCCCATCTGGCAGAGCTGCTCGGAGTACCAGGTGCTTGACAACGCCAACCACGTGGACGCACAGCTTGGAGTGGACGGCAACCGCCAGTCAGCATCCCTCTACGACATGGTTCCCGCCAAGCCACAAAACGCCAAGCCGTTCGGAGAGTGGAACAAGGTTAAGATTGTTGTCTTCAAGGGCACCGTCATCCACTACCAGAACGACGAGAAGGTGCTGGAGTATCATCTCTGGACTCCGAAATGGACAGAGATGCTGGACAACAGCAAGTTCTGCAAGGGCGGCGAGTTTCCGTACGCTTATGGCCTGATGACAGAGGAAGGCAAGAACGGCGGTTACTTTGCACTTCAGGACCATGGCGACGATGTATGGTACCGCAATGTACGTATCAAGGTAATGGACTAACACCCCCCTATAAGCACAGAAGCCTGCCGGATTGGCAGGCTTCTGTGCTTATAGGGGGCTGGGACGTTACTGTATGTTTTTCCTTATCTTGGAAAGATAGGCATTCAGGGCTTCCTCGTCCCTGTTGTCAATGATTTGTATCAAGTCCTTCAGCTCGGCACGGATATGCTCCACATGCGACTTGGTCTTGGGATTGAAGAGGATTTCCCGAAGCAACGTGTCGTCTTCCGACAAGACTCCGCGCGCAATCCCCAGATGACGTTTGAACGTAGTTCCTGGAGAGTCCTGATGCTTCATGACGGCGCTGAACACGAACGTGCTGACGAACGGCACGGACAAGGAGTATGCCATAGCCTCATCGTGTTCTTCGAAACTGTATTCGTGCACGTTGAGACCAAGTCTTCTGTACAGGTCAAGGAAGAAAATGCGACCCATGTAGTCGCCCTCGTTTATGACTATGGCGTTTTCATTGGACAAAGCCCCGAGATTGGCAAACGTTGGTCCGAACATCGGGTGGGTACTCACGTAACGCATACCTGTGCTGTCGTAGTACTCCTTAAAGCCAGTCTTCACGCTGGAGATGTCGCTGATGATACACCCCTCGGGCAGGTGGGGAATAACTTGACGGAACACGTCTAAAGTATATTTCAGAGTCACGGCATTTATCACCAAGTCGGGACGGAAGTCGTCTATCTCTTCCAGGCTGTCAAACCTCTGTGCGTTGTATAGAAACCTCATGCGCTTGGCATCCACTTCATACACGGCACATTCGTGGTCAAAACTAAGCAGGTCTGTGAAGAAGCTGCCCATCTTGCCGGCTCCAAGTATCAATATCCTCATCGCTCTGCCCTATTTGTTGATGATCTCCATCTGCTGACGCACGCTCTCCTCGTGGATAGCCTCGTACACCTTCTTCACAAAGTCGAGACTCATGCCGCACAGTCCGCCTTGCGCCCCGCGTTTGTCCAGAATTTCCGTGTAGCGGTTGCTCTGCACCACAGCCATATTGTGGGCCTTCTTGTACTGTGCAATCTCCCTGCTTACGCGCATCCGTTTGGTAAGAAGATCCATCAAGCGGTCGTCCATCTCGTCTATCTGTTTGCGCAGCGAGGCAAGCGACTCCGTAAGCTCCACGTTGTCGCGAACCACCAAACGGTCCAAGATAAAGCCCAACACATCGGGCGTAATCTGCTGCTTGGCATCACTCCATGCCTCGTCCGGATTGCAGTGGCTTTCTACTATCAAGCCTTCAAATCCCATGTCCATAGCCTGTTGGCACAGAGGCGCTATGAGGTCGCGGCGCCCGCCCATGTGGCTCGGGTCGCAGACGATGGGCAGATGTGGGTAGCGGCGGTGCAACTCTATAGGGATGTGCCAGAGGGGTGTGTTACGGTAAAGCTTCTGGTCTATGCTGCTGAACCCTCTATGTATGCAACCCAGACGTTTCACGCCAGCACCGTTGATACGCAGCAACGCCCCTATCCAAAGCTCAAGGTCTGGATTTACAGGGTTTTTCACCAGCACAGGTACGTCTATACCTTTCAGACTGTCGGCCAGTTCCTGCATCGCAAATGGGTTGGCCGTAGTGCGCGCTCCAACCCACAGCATGTCCATCCCGGCGTTGAGAGCCTGCTCCACATGTTTGGGGGTTGCCACTTCCGTGCAGATGAGCATACCGGTTTCTTCCTTCACACGTTTCATCCAAGGCAGGGCAATCTCTCCGTGCCCCTCAAACCCTCCTGGTTTGGTGCGCGGTTTCCAAACACCTGCCCGGAAAATCTTCACTCCGTTGTTGGCTAAGTCACGTGCTGTGCTGATGACCTGCGCCTCGCTCTCTGCGCTACAGGGTCCCGCTATCACAAGAGGACGTTTGTTCTCTATACCCGGGAGATTTAATGGTTGTAATTCTAAATCCATGTTTTGTGTAATTATTATGTGAAATGATTATTTTATTGTTGTTACACGGCTTTCGTTATTCTCTCCAAAGCGGTGCGCAACTTGTCTTCTGAGGCGCATAAGCTGATGCGGATATAACGTTCGCCTTTGGAACCAAAGATGAAGCCCGGAGTGATGAATACCCGCGCCTCGTGCAGTATCTTTTCTGTAAGGGTCTCCACGCAGTCGTAATGTTCCGGGATGCGTCCCCACAGGAACATCCCCACTTGACCGGAGTCGTAGCGGCATTTCAACACGTCCATGATGTCTTCGGCTATGGCACGCCGTTTGGCATAGAGGGCACGGTTGTAGTCGGTGTGCCATTCGTCACTGTTGTGGAAAGCCTCTGCCGCCGCCAGCTGCAACGGACGGAACATTCCACTGTCCACGTTGCTCTTCACTTTCAGTATCCACCTGATAAACTGCGCGTTGGCAGAAATCCATCCTACACGCCACCCCGGCATGTTTTGGCTTTTGCTCATGGAGTTGAACTCTATGCAACATTCCTTGGCTCCTGGTATCTGAAAGATGCTGAGGGGGTGTTCGTTGAGGATTAGACTGTAGGGATTGTCGTTCACCACCACAATGCCGTGTCTGGAAGCGAAGTCTACCAGCTTGGAGTAAAGCCCCAAACTCGCCGGAGCTCCTGTAGGCATATTGGGATAGTTGACCCACATCAGTTTCACGCCAGTAAGGTCTGACGCTTCCAGAGCGTCAAAATCGGGTTGCCAATTATTGTCCTCCATCAAGTCGTAGTTGACAATCTGCGCTCCCAGCAGTTTACTCAACGAGGTGTATGTGGGGTAGCCGGGATTCGGCACCAACACTTTGTCGCCCTGATTTACGAATGCCAAGGTAACGTGCAGTATACCCTCTTTGCTTCCTATCAGAGGTTGTATTTCGGTTTCTGGGTTCAGTTCCACGCCGTACCACCTCTTGTAGAAATACGCCATCCCTTGCCGCAGCTCAGGTATTCCCACGTATGGCTGGTAGCCGTGCACATTAGGCTTTCTACATTCGTTGCAAAGTGTGACGATAGTTTTCTCCGACGGAGGCATGTCGGGGCTGCCTATTCCCAAAGATATCACGTCCAAGCCTTTGGCGTTCATCTCCGCCACCTCTTTTAACTTGCGGCTGAAGTAGTATTCCTGCACATCGGCGAGCCTGTCCGCCGGCTTTATTTCAAATGCATTGTTTCCCATTTTCATATTCTCCTAAAAGTTTCAACTCTTCGGTAAGCGGTGCTATTGCCGCCAGTGCCTGACGGTAGCGGAGGAAATCCTCGAATGTAAGATCTATGTAAAACATGTATTGCCATTCCTTGCCGATGATGGGCAAGGACTGTATCTTAGTGAGGTTGAGCTTGTAGAAAGACAATACGCTAAGTATGGCAGACAAGCTGCCCTCCTCGTGTTGCAGCGAGAACACCAAGCTCGCCTTGTTGATTTTTGCGCTACCCCTCATGGCGTTTGCCATCTCAGGATGTGTGATGACAAGAAATCTGGTGAAGTTGTGCTTATTGGTCTCTATGCCTTCCTGCAGCACTTTCATGCCGTATATCTCTGCCGCATCCTTGTGGCAGATGGCGGCATGCCCGCGTAATTTCTTCTCGCTGATATAAGCTGCCGCCCCAGCCGTGTCCGCCACTTCCACCACTTTCATGCCAGGGTGTGCCGACAGGAAATTGTGGCACTGCATCAATGCCACAGGGTGGGAGTTAACCTCGGTGATGTCCTCCATATCATCATCGGGCAGACACATTATGCTGTGCTTGATGCGCAACTTGAGTTCTCCAACTATGGTGTTTCCACTCCCGCACAACAGTTCGTAGTTGTGCAGCAGACTGCCCGCTATGGTGTTCTCTATTGCCACGAGTGCCGTCAGGCTTCGGTCTTCTTCCATCATGCGGAACACCTCCTCAAAGGAGTCGCAGCAGAGCAGTTCAAGTTCCTCGCCCTCGAAATACCTGTGTGCGGCTATGTCGTGGAAACACCCCTTTATACCTTGTATTGCTATCCGTCTCATTCTTGTGTTTATATTCTTGAAACATGTACAAAAAAAATCCCGCTCTGTATGTGAGCGGGATTTCTATGTGCCTTGTGGTTTTTATTATTTCTGTTATTATTGCATATACGACAACCCGCTTCACTTCATCTGCTAAAGTAAAAGTAGTAGTAAAATCCGTAAAAGAAGTTACACTCGGGTTTCATCGTTTCTTGTATTCTGTTTTATTTTGCGATGCAAAGTTATGTGTTTTCTTTCGTTCTGCCAAACAAAACGCCTATTTTTTTACATTATGATTGATCCTGCGTTTGAGCGACAATGGTAAATCCGAGGCTCTCCACTGCTTTTCGCAACTCTTCCTGGTTGAAAGAGCCTCTTACCGTAGCCGTACCGTCGTGCAAAGACACCTGCACGTCCTCTGTCCCTGCCACGCTTTCCAACGCCCTGGCGACATTGGCGGCACAGTGGTTGCAGGTCATGCCACCCACCTTATACATATATGTCTGTTCGGCGTGTCCGCATACACAGTGGTCATGTCCATCGTGGCAATGGCAGCAATGTTTTTTTTTGCCCAACGGGTTCAGAGCTTTCAAGAGCATCACCGCAAAAGCCGCCGCACAGACGTACCCCACCAAAGTCCCGACATTGTCGCAATGGTGCGCGCCTTTGTTCGCCATGGGTATGAACCATTCGGCGGGCAACAAATAGTCTATACCATAGGCAAAGGCAATGGCACCGAGCGATATGCTTGCCAAATATACGCACAGAGTCTTTCTGCCAAGCACCTTGTCTATCACCAATATGCTTGCCATACTGCACGCCGGACCGGCCATCAACAAAACCAACGCCGCCCCCGGGGTAAGACCTTTCAGCATCAAAGCCACAGCAATGGGGATGCTGCCGGTGGCGCACAGGTACATGGGGATGCTGAAAAGCAACACGAAGAGGATGCTATACAGGGTGTTGTCCTTGAAGACAACGAACCATGAGTCTGGCACGGACGCAGTGATGAAACCGGCTATAACCAACCCTACAACCAACCATTTGCCGATATCCTCTATCATTTCCGAAAAAGCGTAATGAAACGCACCGCACAGACGCTGCCACAGACTTTTTCCCACTGAGGTCTTGCCGCCACCACCTTGTGCGCTCTGCACCGTCTGGGTGTCTTCTTTACATACTATATTACACAGAGCTCCGCCAAACACCGATGTCACAAGTGCGGCTATGGGTCTGACCAAAGCGAAAGGCAAGCCCATAAGGCTGTATGTGGCTATTATGCTGTCCACCCCTGTCTGTGGAGTGGCTATCAGGAACGACAATGTGGCTCCCTTGCTTGCGCCTTCGCGCCTTATTCCCATAGCGGTAGGTATTACTCCGCACGAACAGAGAGGCAGCGGTATGCCCAGAAGAGCGGCATAAATGACAGACCTGATGTTGTTGCCGCTAAGATATCTTGTATATATGTTGGCCGGCACAAACTCGTGCATGAGTCCTGCCAACAGAAAACCAAGAAGCAGGAAAGGAGACATTTCCACAAACATGGAGAATGTCTCGGAGACGATGTTGTATAAATATTCCATGATGAGAGTAAATATTAATATTTATGTTCTTGTGCAAAAGTACACCGCTTTTCGTGCAATAGGGTTGCAAAGGCTTGTTCCTTGCCGGAAAAAGTCTTATCTTTGCGTCCCAGTAGCATTTTTAGCATTTCAAGATATGGAAAATACGGAAACAACAATAGGAATACTCATAGCCATGAGTGTCGAGTACAAAAGAGTGGCCGCAATGCTCTCGGATACATCCGTACACATGTTCGGGCCGCACGAATATCTTACGGGCACAGTCAACGGCAAACGCATAGTGCTGATGCAATGCGGAATAGGCAAGGTGAACGCCTCGTCCGGCGTTACGGACATGATATTTCATTTTCACCCCAAGTGTGTCATCAGTACCGGAGTGGCAGGCGGCATAGACACCTCGCTGAACGTGATGGATGTGGTGGTGAGCGAAGAGAACTGCTATCACGATGTGTTTTGCGGCGAAGATTTCGCCCCTGGACAGGTGCAGGGACTACCGCCGTCTTTCAAGAGCGATGAATCCCTCGTGCGCACAGCCATGTCGTTGCAGTCTCCGGTACACATAGTGAAGGGATTGATTTGTACAGGCGAACGCTTCATAACCAGCCGTGCGGAAGTTAATGCCATAAAATCCAACTTCCCATCCGGACTGGCTGTGGACATGGAGTCAGCCGCCATAGCCCACGTGTGCTATCTGTACGGAGTCCCGTTCGTCTCCTTCCGCATCATCAGCGATACCCCAAGAGAAGAGGAGGGGCATCACGAGCAATACCTCAACTTTTGGGACGTCTTGGCGGACAAGAGTTTCTCCGTAGTTAAACTGTTTATAGAGAGCATATAGGGAAGTACCTATTTCCTCATCACCTTGCGGTTTCCGTTGATGTAAAGCCCATGTTTGACGGTTTCTGTGTTCAACTTCTGTCCAGAGAGGTTGTACCAGTTGTTGCCTGTGCCGAACGTTCCGGCGGCTTCCGTTTTACGGATTCCTGTCAAATCGCCGTTCGTGAACTTGTCCATAAAGACTTTCATCCAATGGCCTCCCACTACAGAACGTCCGCGGAAACCCACCATAGTGGCGTTTGTGGTGCGGAACCAGTCGCTTAGCGGCACTCTGGATGTCGTCTCGTTGGCATATTTGTACACTCTGTCTTCAAATATGCAGAATTGTTGTGTGTTGGATGCAAGACAGGCCGACCATGTTATCCAGTCGGTCTTGGAGTAAGACTCCCGGCTGTCCAACGGAAGCCCGTACTTGTTCATTTTGCCCATGTAGTAAACCACCTCTTGCCTCTTCACGCTCTCAGGGAAAAGACCGGTCTTCCACACTTTGTCCCACACCATGTTGTATTTCTGACTCCATGTGTCGCTCTTGTTGAACGCCAGTTTATAGTGTGCCCCGTCCTTGGCCATGACAACCCACTCTTTTGCCATCTCCTTGGCTTTGCCCATGTACAGTTCGTAATTTTCCGTGTCGCCCCTCTGGCTGCACATAAGTGCGAAGCCAGCCACGCCCATTATGGCCTTTAGGGAGAGGTTGGCGTTGTGCGCAAGATGGCCGGCGAAGTCGTCGGTGCAGAGCTGGTTTTCCGGGTCAAGTCCGTTTTCCGCCAAATAGTCGGTCCATTTTTTCAGGGTGCTCCAGTATTTGTCCGCCCAGTTTGTGTTGCCGTCCACCAAAGAGACGGCGGCTGCCAGAATGACTATGTTTCCCGACTCCTCTATGGGCATATTGCCGCCGAAGCCCCCGTCGGCGGCAGGAAACCGTATAGAGTAGACCTGGTTGTTGGCATGAGGGTATGTGCCGATGTCGTGCGCGGCAAAGTCGAACCCCCAACGGTCTGACTCGCAGTATTCCAGTATTGATGTGCACATTCCCTTCAAGAGTTCCGTGTTGTATGTCAGGAACAGAGGAGAGGAAGGGTAAGTGAGGTCTACGGTGTTCACACATCCGTTGGAATCGTTTTCCTTGGAGAAGAACAAGAGGTTGCCCTTGTTGTCCTCAAATATCTTGTGTGCCGCTATGCAGTGGCGGTAACTGCCGGAAAGCAGTTCTGCATAATTAACGTTGCCCGAAGCCAGTGCGTCGTCATATATAATCCTGTCTTGTTGGAGACAACGTGTCATGATGTCGTCGTAGTTGTCGCGGTATTCCAGGAAAGCCTGTGTGAGTTTCTTGCCGTTGCGCGCCCAATAGCCTTTATAGTCCACGTCCATGTAGCGGATATCTTTCACCTCGTCGTAGCCTATCATCATGTAGCTGCTGTATTGCTTTACCTTGCCTATCTCGTTGATGAAGGAAAGGGCGGGCATGTCGTATTCCTCGGTGCTGTTGCATGCGGTCTTTGTTGCCGGCAGTCTGCCGGTGTCGCCGAATGTGCTTGCCACCTCGTCGCGCTCACCTATGCAGACTGTTCCGTTGACAGCAGGTATGTACAGGTACCCCCAGTCGATGGTAATCTTGTCGCCGCTATTGCCCAACACTTTCTGCGCCACACTGCCGGACTTTATGTATTTCGTCCCTTCCTCCTCTATGATTGCCGACTTTGTGGGCTGCATGTTGTTGTTCACCGTCAGTTCCGGAGTGGTGGAGAACAAGAACTGTACGTCGTGCTCGTTGCCGTCGTTGGATGTCACTTGGTAGGAAATGAAGTTTATGGGCGTGGACATCAGTTCCACGTCGTCCATCAGCATGGGAGCTGTAAACACGACATCGAGGTTCACCCCTCCACATTCAAAACTATAATAGGTGTTGGTGGCAAGCACATGGCAGGCAGTCTGCTTGGCTGTCTGTTCCGCAACAGTGTTGTAGTACAGACCTATGTCGGCAAGTGCCCCGCCCGTGGTGTTGTGCACGTGGTAGGCTATCACGTTGTCACCCGCCTTCAACACAGCTTTGTCCTCTTCCGTAAGTCTGTACCTCACGTTCTGCGCCCAGGTCTCGCCTGTGGAGAACATTTTCCTGCCGTTGACGTAACCTTCGCACACGTCGTCGTGCGAATATATAATGTATAAGTCTTTCTCTATGTCTTCCTCTGTGAGGGTGACGCGTCTGCGGATGTATATGTCGGAACCTGTGGATGTCCAAGGCGTGTTCACGTTGGGGTATTCGCTTTGGGTTCCGAACGCTCCCTCCTGTGTTTTCCAAGCGCTGTCGTCAAAGTCCTCTTCGTTCCATGCCGCCGACGGAGTGGAGTATTTTACCTTGGCTTCCCAACTTCCCTCGTCTGCCATTGCGGCAAGAGCCTTCAGTCCCCCATGGAAGCCCTGCGTGTTAAGGTAGAGACCCATGTCGGCCTGTTGCCCCCCTGTGGTGTTGTGCACATGAAACGCTATCACGTTGTCTCCCTCGGTCAGGGCCTCCTTTGCCTGGCCTGTAAGATGAACTTTCACGTTTTGGTTCCACGTCGTTTCGGTCGCCACTATTTGCACTCCGTTGACATACATCTCGCACTTGTCGTCGTGAGAATATACAATCCAAAGGTCGCTTTTCAAATCATCCGCACTCAGGTTCACGTGTCTGCGGATGTATATGTCGGCAGAAGTCCAATTGGTGACGATGTTGTCGTATTCCGTCTTTGTGCCGAATGCGCCAAATGCGTTCTGCCATCCTTTCTCGTTGGCGTCTTTCTCGTACCAGTCCGCACTTGTGTTACTGTATTTTATCTTGCAGGCCCATCTGCCTTTGTTGGCCATAGGAGCTATAGGCTGCAACACCACATCCTTCCGCATTCCCATAAAGCGGTATGTGATGCCGTCCACTCTCAGAAATCCGTCCATGCCTTTCTCTTGGTTGTCCCAATGGCGTGTGGTGCCGTCGGTAAGCCGGTCGTAAGGCGACCAGAATGACAAATAGGGGTCATTTACCACCAGCGGCACTGACGGCAAACGCAATGAGGTTTGCTTGTACGGGGTAAAGTAGTCTGTCTGTGCCATCAGGTTCAACGATTGCGCCAATAGCAAAAAGAAGAAGAGCCGTTTCATGAGTTTATTATGATTTGTCACTTTTGTCTTTTCTGTGTTCTATGCCGCAAATTTACGAAAATAATCTGAAGTTCCAACTTTTACGCAGGTGTATATTATATATTGCTTCTGTTCGGGTCAATTCTGTACAACAAGTTGAAAAACACATGGGCCTGCCATCCTTTGCGGATGACAGGCCCATAAAACACAGGATTCCCCCTCAGCGGCGTTTACTTAGCGTATGCCACCGACCTTGTTTCCCTTATGACAGTAATCTTCACCTGACCGGGATAAGTCATTTCATTTTGTATTTTGGTGGCAATTTCCGCACTGAGCTGCTCCGTCTGTTTGTCGTCTATCTTGTCGGCACCCACTATCACGCGCAGTTCCCTACCGGCCTGTATGGCATAAGTCTTCACCACGCCAGGATAGCCCATGGCTATGCCCTCCAAATCTTTGAGACGCTTGATGTACGCCTCCACAATCTCGCGCCTTGCTCCCGGACGCGCTCCGCTGATGGCATCGCAGACCTGTACTATGGGTGCGAGCAGCGTGGTCATCTCCATCTCGTCGTGGTGAGCGCCTATGGCGTTGCATATTTCCGGTTTCTCCTTGTACTTCTCTGCCAGTTTGGCTCCATAGAGAGCATGCGGCATCTCCGGTTCCTCGTCGGGGACCTTGCCTATGTCGTGCAGGAGACCCGCACGTTTCGCTTTCTTTGGATTGAGCCCGAGTTCACTCGCCATTACGGCACACAGATTGGCAGTCTCCCTGGCATGCTGCAGAAGGTTTTGCCCGTAGCTGCTACGGTACTTCATCTTTCCTATGATGCGTATCAGCTCGGGATGCAAGCCGTGGATGCCGAGGTCTATGGTAGTGCGCTTTCCCGTCTCCAGGATCTCCTCGTCTATCTGTTTCTTCACCTTGTTCACCACTTCCTCTATCCGTGCAGGATGTATGCGTCCGTCGGCGACAAGTTGGTGAAGAGCCAAACGGCATATCTCGCGGCGTACCGGGTCAAAGGCACTTATCACGATGGCTTCCGGCGTGTCGTCCACCACAATCTCCACTCCCGTGGCAGCCTCCAAAGCTCTGATGTTGCGTCCCTCACGACCTATGATGCGTCCTTTCACCTCGTCGTTGTCTATATGGAACACCGTGACGCTGTTCTCCACGGATGTCTCGGTGGCCACACGCTGGATTGTCTGGATAATGATGCGTTTGGCCTCCTTGTTGGCCGTCATCTTGGCATCGTCCATTATCTCGTTGATATAAGCGGCCGCATTGGTGCGGGCCTCATCCTTGAGGCTTTCCACAAGACGCTCCTTCGCCTCATCGGCGCTAAGTCCGGAAAGTTCCTCCAGTTTGGTGCGCTCTTGTTCCAGCAAGTTGTTGTGCCTTTCCTCCAACTCGTTCTCTTTCTTTTCCAGCACTTGTTGCAAGTCTTCCATCTTCTGGCGCAGGGCTTCGTTCTCCTGCTTCCTGCGGGTAAGCTCGTCTTGTTTCTGGTTCAGCGCCAACTCCCTTTGTCTGATTCTGTTTTCCGACTGTTGTATCTGTTGGTTGCGCTGCCGCACCTCTTTTTCAAGTTCGTTCTTTTTGGCGATAAACTTCTCTTTCACTTCAAGAAGTTTTTTCTGCTTTACCACTTCCGCATCTTTCTCCGCCTTGTCACGCGCCTCGGCAAGCAATGTCTTGCGCTTGGCAGGCACCACAACCAGATACCATACGGCCACAAGAGAGAGGAACACCACTGCTCCTATGGCTACGGCAATAAATATATTTGTCATGTGTCAAAAAAAATAAAATTTATAATTGGGGTCTTTAACTCTTTTTACTGTTCTCGTCGAGTGCGGACTCCAACTCATCAAGCAACGGGGCAAGTCTTTCCACCAAAGGCTGCGCGTCAAATGACGACTCCTGCCTCTTGGCCCGCAAGGCCACATCAAGCACAGTCATCACCAAATACATCTCGGCAGACTGCCCAGGATAGTTGTTTGTATAAAAGTTGAACCTCTCTTTCACCAGTTTTTCCGCCTGTCTGTACATATACTCGTCGCTGCGCAG
>CAVHCL010000051.1:0-4776 GCA_963634425.1 Bacteroidaceae bacterium | reverse complement strand
CAAAGGCCGTCAATGCCATGGTGGAATGGGTAGACAAGAAGGTGGACAACACTATACATATTATTAAAGACCCAGAATTGCTTGACATCAACAAACTTATTGCTGCGGAGAAGGTTGATGGAAGGGCGAAGCACGTTTTGAAGTTTCCACGGTGGATGGTGGTATGTGGGTACTATGGCATTAAACTCGTATTCGGGAAGAGCAACAAGACATACTTGGTATTCAAGGCATTGTGGCCGTTCAGGACAGTCTGAACACAAAATGCCATTAATTACCCACGAATCTTCTTTAGTATCATGTACCAAGTAATAAAGAGGGCATTTGATTTTATCTGCGCAGTGATAGGGATTGTTGGCACAAGCCCATTATGGCTCATCGCTATTGTAGGCATCCTGGTTTCTGACTGGGGGGCGATATTCTATACGGCAAGGCGCATAGGTAAGGGCAATAAGCCATTCAAGATGTATAAGTTCCGCTCAATGAGGGTGGCTAAAGCCGCCAACGAGGCAAGCCTACGCCCTGATGAAGACAGGATATTTCCATTTGGGCATTTTATCCGCAAGGTGAAGATTGACGAGCTGCCGCAGCTGATAAACATACTGAACGGAACGATGTCGATAGTGGGGCCTCGGCCTGTGGCACAAGACCAGTTTGAACTGTTCCGCAAGGGGAAGTGGAACGAGGCGGCGAAGGTGCCGGTGGGGCTGAGCGGGCCTGCTGCACTATATGACTTTATCTATGGCGACCAGTTCACGGATGAGAAGGAGTATATGGAGAAAGTATTTGAGACGAGGAGGGAGTTGGAATATGTCTATGTCAAGAAAGCTGGCGTTTACTACGACCTGAAGATGATTGTTTATACTGTTATCTGTATCTGCTATACACTTGTCGGCAAGGAATGTTCATGGATATTGCGGGAATTGCGCAAAGCGGCCATATCCACATCCCCGGTCTGCTGAAGCCATCGAAGGCTTTGCAGCCTATCGTGGCTGTCAGGCTGGAGTGAATTATGCAGAGGCATTTGAGGTGGTGATGCGTCGATTATGAAATCGTTACCATCCAAGACCCGCAAAACTGGAAATCCATAAGAAAACACCTTATCGACCCGCGCCCCTGTCGGACAATTTGTCTGGCAGGGGCGCAGTTTATTTAGTAATGTTGTGCCCGGAACGGGACTCGAACCCGTACGACCGCAATGGTCAAGGGATTTTAAGTCCCTCGTGTCTACCAATTCCACCATCTGGGCGACCTTTATGGGTGCAAAGATAGCACATTTGGACGAAAGCGGAAAGACAATGTGCGAAAAAAATGAGTATTGCCTCGTGAGGCAATACTCATTTTGGGGGAATTTCTATGAAGTGTCGCATCTCATGTTTTTTCTCCAAAGGCCGCCGCCGTTTCCTTTGGCGCTAATCCTATCCGTTGTTTACCACCAATGTGGTGGAAATGTAGCTGACGAGGTATCTGTATAGTTGTCGTCCAGTCTCTCCATTGGACACTATGCCGCAGTCGTTGAGGTTGTAAGTGCGGCTGCACGAGTTGCAGAGTGCGTATCCCGACTCTTTCATGCTCAGAGGTTTTGTGATGTGGTAGCGTTCATAGCAATTGGGACATGCGAGGTCAAAACACACTACCACGGGGACATCACTTCCCATCTCGGGGATGTTGGGCAGCCCCACTACAAGTCCGCTCAGTCCCAGATAGAACCCTTTATAGTTGTTTTCCGCAACGATGGGGACATTGGACGGTTCTTTGGCACTGCCTTGGCATACGAAGTACTTTCCGTCTTTCGATGCTGTGACGGTACAGAACTCACCCATATTGTTGCATGCGTTGTGTAAGGCTGGAGCTTGCATGGTGTTTTGTATGGTGAAGCGCGCCGGCAGGGAGCAGTACTTACTGTTGGACTCGTTGCCTTTGCACGCCGTCAACATCGCCAGGAAGACGGCGCAGAGGAATCCGTGCCTCAGCCATGCAGAATGTGTGCCTTTGTTACATGCGTACATATAGGGTTATCCTTGTATAAGTTTCTGTTCAGCCTCTTCCATACGACGGAAGTTGAAGCCCTGCCATACCTCGTCCATCAATGCGGCAATCTCCTTGTTGCACAGGTTGCCCATGCTGCCGTCGTGCGTGTGGTGCGTCTCTTTGGTAGGCGTAAAGCGTCCAGCCTCAATGTCCATGCCCACTTTCCTGTATGCGTCGCGGAAAGGCATGCCTCCGGCGGCGAGACGGTTGACTTCCTCCACGCTGAACATGAGGTCGTAACGCAGGTCGTCGAGGATATGTTCGTTCACCTTTATCCTTTCAATGGTGTACGACGTAATCTGCAAGCAGTCCCTTAGCTCGCGGAAAGCAGGCAGGAATATCTCTTTGATGATTTGCAAGTCGCGGAAGTACCCGCTTGGCAGATTGTTCATTATCATCATTATCTGTTGCGGGAGGGCTTGTATCTTGTTACATTTGGCGCGCGTGAGCTCAAACACGTCAGGGTTCTTCTTGTGTGGCATGATGCTTGAGCCAGTGGTACATTCGTCGGGCAGCTTCACGAAAGCAAAGTTCTGGCTGCTGAACATACAGGCGTCGAAAGCCAGTTTCGCCACTGTGCCCGCCAGACTTGCCATGGCGAATGCCACGTTGCGTTCCGTCTTGCCTCTTCCCATCTGGGCATACACCACGTTGTAGTCCATGGAGTCGAAGCCAAGCAAGTCCGTGGTCATTTGTCTGTCCAGAGGAAAACTGCTGCCGTATCCTGCCGCCGACCCAAGAGGGTTGCGGTTGGTAATGCGGAATGCGGCCTGCAGGAACACCATGTCGTCCACCAGGCTTTCGGCGTATGCGCCGAACCACAGCCCGAAACTGCTGGGCATTGCCACTTGCAAATGTGTGTATCCGGGCATCAGCACGTCTTTGTAGCGTTCGCTCTGCCTCTGCAACTCATCGAATAGGGCTTTCGTGTCCTCGGCTATCGCCTTCAGTTGCCTTCTGACAAACAGTTTAAGGTCAACCAACACTTGGTCGTTGCGGCTTCTTCCGGAGTGTATCTTCTTGCCCGTGTCTCCCAACGAGCGTGTGAGCATGAGCTCCACCTGCGAGTGTACGTCCTCAACTCCTTCTTCTATGCGGAACTCCCTCTTGCGTATGCCCGACAGGATGTTCCGTAGTGCGGACAGAAGTTGTGTCAGTTCGTCGGCGGTGAGCAACCCTATGCTCTGAAGCATGGTGATGTGTGCCATGCTGCCCAACACGTCAGCCTCTGCAAGATACATGTCCATCTCGCGGTCGCGTCCCACGGTGAACCTTTCTATCTCGTCTGTCATTTTAAATCCCTTGTCCCAAAGTTTTTCCATGACGTTTTCGGATTAAGATTCGTAAGGGATGTTTGCCAGCATGGAGGCAAGTGCGTTCACACTATCTTGTAGTTTGCCGCCTATCATTTGTCTGACGAAGAAGTTGAGATGGGTTCTTAGAGTCACCCTCATGGCACACTCCGACGGTGCGGCGGAAATCAACTGTATCCACATGTCGGCTTGTATGGGAGCACCTTCGACGGTGTACTTTACCGTCTTGGGCTCTTCGCGTGCGGCAATGCGCAGCGTGACGTGTCCTGCCGGGGTGTCGCCTGCGACAAAATCCCTTTCCACTTGAAGTGTTTTTATCTTCTCAGCTATTGAGTCCAACTGCTCAGGTGTCAGTTTGCCGCCAGCCTCTTTGAGAATCGAAGAACGTGTCTGAGGGTCGTCCAGCCTTTCTCTGACAACGGAAAGCCTGCTCATGTCAGACAGCATGCCGTACACGCTCTCTTGGGAGTGATATATCTTCTTTACTTCGCTTTTGTATTCGTCCATTTCCGTAAGTGCTTCGGGATGCTTATCCGTTCCAATGCTCGGGGGCTTTGCGCCATTCGTGCAGCAGCTCCTCCTCTTCCTTTTTTATGTATCCTATCTCAACGGCAGTCTTGACCACGGCCTCGTAGTTGGTAAGTGTGACGAGTTTTACTTTAGCATCGGCGAAAGCCTTTTCCGCTATGGGGAATCCGTAGGTGTAACTTGCCACCATTCCCACCACCTCGCAGCCGTTGTTGCGTATGGCTTCAACCGCCTTGAGGCTGCTGCCTCCTGTGCTGATGAGGTCTTCCACGACCACTACCTTCATGCCGGGCTTCAGTTCGCCCTCAATGAGGTTCTCCAGCCCATGGTCTTTGGGTTTGCTCCTCACATATACAAAAGGAGTGTTAAGGGCGTCTGCCACCAAGGCTCCCTGGGCAATGGCGCCTGTGGCCACGCCAGCTACGGCATCCACTTCAGGGAAGTTCTCCATTACGATGCGTGTGAGCTCCGTTTTCACGAAAGTGCGCAGGTCGGGGTAGGAGAGTGTTTTGCGGTTGTCGCAGTAGAAAGGACTTTTCCATCCGCTCGCCCAAGTGAATGGGTTGGTGGGCTGTAATTTTATGGCTTTTACTTTCAGCAGTCTGGCTGCAAATATCATTTCCAGGTTGTTCATGTATTTGTATGTTTTAGATTATGTTGTGATTAATTCGCTTTGCAAAGGTACGAAAAATATTCATAACGCAGTTGCCGGTGCCGGTTTATTTGTGATATATTTCCGTATGTTGGGAGCTACGCCTACGTGTCCGTGTCTGTCATCTTGCCGGCAATGTCAAGGACGAGTGCAGTCTCGAATCCTTTACTTGCGGCAAACCTTGCAAGTTTCGTCTTTCTGGTGTACGGGTCAGTGTCTTTGATGGTGCGGTTTTTCTGTGTCATTATCTTTGTG
>CAVHCL010000050.1:17793-29761 GCA_963634425.1 Bacteroidaceae bacterium | reverse complement strand
ATATATTTCTTGGTTCCATACTGCAAAGGTACGGAATTATTTTCAATTAGTGCGCACTAAACGCCTATGCTTACCACAATTTTTCAATGCTTTCTGTGTGCTTTTCTCACTGCGAATTCTCTTCCACCACAAAAAGTTTGTCGTTGCGTCGCACTTTCACTCCGTCGGTGGAGACACTTACCCTGGAACCTTGCAACCCAGTCTGTACAGCTCCGTTGTCATCGTGTATCTCCTTGGCTGTGAGGTGCAACGCTCCTGTGGTAGGTCCTGTGACAAGGATATGGTCGCCCACATTCAATGGACAAGCCTCTATCTTGAACTCGGCAACCCCGAGTTTGCTGAAATAGCGCGTCACCTTGCCGCAGTACACCTTCCGCTCCGTGGCAGCAGAGCCCGACTGGCTGGTATACTCCATGACGGTCTGTCCCTGGTAGTATCCGTCCCAAAAACCGCGGTTGAAGACCTTGGAAAGCCGCTCGTCCCATGCGTCCTTACGTTCCTCTGTAAACGTGCCGTCCATAACCGAGGCTACAGCTTCCTTGTAGCACCGCACCACGGTGTCGACGTATTCAGGTCCGCGTGCACGCCCCTCTATCTTGAATACACGCACACCACTTTCCAACATACGGTCCACGAAGCGTATGGTCTTGAGGTCGCGTGGCGACATTATATACTTGTTCTCAATGTCGAGCTCCGTACCGGTCTCCACATCACGCACTGTGTATCTGCGGCGGCACAGCTGCATGCACTCCCCACGGTTGGCGCTGCGTCCCCAATTGCTTTGGCTAAGGTAACACTTGCCGCTCACCGCCATGCACAAGGCCCCGTGGCAAAACATCTCTATGCGTATCTGCCGTCCGCCCGGTCCGCAGATGTTCTCTTCCCGTATCTGTCTGTACATGTCCGCCACCTGGTTCATGTTAAGTTCCCGCGCCAACACCGCCACGTCTGCAAACTGCGCATAGAACTTCAACGCCTCTATATTGCTAATGTTAAGCTGTGTGGAGAGGTGCACCTCCTGCCCTATCCTGTTGCAGTAGCTCATGACGGCAATGTCGCTGGCAATGACCGCACTTATCCCGGCATCCTTGGCAGCGTCCAATATGGTGCGCATGAGGGGAAGGTCTTCGCCGTAAATGATGGTGTTGACGGTAAGATAGCTCTTCACGCCGCACCTGCGGCATTCCCCCGCTATGCGCCGGAGGTCTTCCAAACCGAACGTGCCTGCCGAATGGGCGCGCATGTTGAGATGCCCTATGCCGAAATAAACACTGTCCGCTCCTGCGCGGAGAGCGGCGGCAAGGCTCTCCGGCGAACCTGCCGGAGCCATTATCTCGGGGGTGATGTCTATGTCTGTCTTCATATCTTTATTTCATGATGTTGTGATGGGTATTATATGTCGGACTTGCCCAGCATCCCCCGTATGTTCTCCAAAATGGAAAAAAGCCCGTCCACGGTTTCCGCCCTGAGCATACTCACACGCATGGAGCGGAAGTCCGGGATGCCCTTGAATACAGGCGTGGCCGCCAAATGGCGGCGTATGTGCAGGATACCCCTGTATTCGTCTGTCCTCCTGACAGACGTGAGAACCTGTTGCTTGAGGATGTCTATCTTGTCGTCCAGCGTGAGCGAAGTGTCCGGACTGGTGATTTCACGGAATATCCAAGGTCGCCCGAACGTGGCTCTGCCTATCATCACCGCATCCACCCCATAGCGTCTGAAACACTCCTCCGCCCTTTCCGCAGAGTCTATG
This sequence comes from Bacteroidaceae bacterium, assembly GCA_963634425.1. Lineage (GTDB taxonomy): Bacteria > Bacteroidota > Bacteroidia > Bacteroidales > Bacteroidaceae > Physcousia. The sequence goes on along the minus strand of CAVHCL010000050.1, from coordinate 28,008 downwards.
TCGCCGTTGCCGATGATAGGTATCGTTATCCTCGGATTCGCTTTCACTTCGCCTATCAAGTTCCAGTCCGCTTCACCCGTGTACATCTGCGCCCGGGTGCGTCCGTGTATGGTAAGAGCCTTTATGCCGCAGTCCTGCAGACGTTCCGCCAGGTCTGTTATAAAGAGCCGCCCGTCTGGCAGGTAGAGGGACGAAGAGTCCCACGCCAGACGTGTCTTCACCGTCACTGGCACTTCCGGCACAGCCTGTACCACCGCCTTAGTTATGGAAAGCAACCGTGGCACGTCCTGCAACATTCCGCTTCCGGCTCCTTTGCCGGCCACCTTTTTCACGGGGCATCCGAAATTGATGTCAAGCACGTCGGGATGGGCACGGTCTGCCACTATGCGCGCCGCACGGCTCATAGTGTCGGCATCCCTGCCGTATATCTGTATCGCCACCGGACGTTCGTCGTCGCACACGCACAGCTTTTCCAAGCTTTTGTTCACCAAGCGCACAAGTGCGTCGCTGGAGACAAACTCGGAATAAACCATGGCGCATCCCATCTGCCTGCAAAGCAAACGGAATCCTGTGTCCGTGACATCCTCCATGGGAGCCAGCAGCACTGGTCTGTAGCCCAAGTCCACGTTTCCTATCTTCACTCTATGTAGGTTTATGCCTCAACATCCGCATATGCCGCTTTACGGTTTTAGCCGATGGCGTGTCCGTTGCTTTATCCTTGTTTTGCCTTGAACGCCAAAGCGTACAGTTTCATCTGTTTGAGCATGGCCAAGAGTCCGTTGCTCCGTGTGGGGGAAAGGTGTTCCCTGAGTCCTATGCGTTCCACAAAGTATAGGTCGGCGTCAAGTATCTCCTGCGGAGTGTGGCCACTGAGCACACGTATGAGCAACGCCACAATGCCCTTTACTATCAGCGCGTCGCTCTCGGCGCGGAACACCACGTTCCCGTCCTCCAAGTCGGCCTGCAGCCACACCCGGCTCTGACAACCGTCTATAAGGTTCTGCTCTGTCTTGTATGTGTCTGCAAGCGGAGCCAGACTGCTTCCCAAGTCTATGAGAAGCTGGTAACGGTCCATCCAGTCGGGAAAGTCGGAGAACTCCTCTATTATCTCGTCTTGTGCCTCGTTGATTGTCATAAGTTGTCGTTATATATAAGTTGTAGTAATGTCTGTCCTACGGCCTCCAAGACATTGGGGTCGATATTCTCGGGAGTGTCCTGTACGGTGTGCCATGTGGGACCGAAGCCGCTGGGACCGTCGGTAAAATATGGCACTATATCTATACAAGGCACCCGGGCTATGAGGTTGACGTTTATATGGTCGTCTATGAGCGAAGCCCCGTCTGTGAGGGGAAAGTAATGTCCGTAGCCTAATCGGTGAGCCAAACGCCATACCGTCTCCACCACAGGTCCCGCATAAGCCACGCTTGCCTGTTCGCGCGGAAAGACGCATCCTCTGCCCCCCACCATGTCGAGGAGCACGCCGAAACGCGCCTTGTAGCCGTTCTCATAAGCCTGCGTTGACCATTGGTACGACCCCAGACACCAGGTGTCGCCGCCGCTTTCCTCCGTCTCCGCCCATTGCGGAGTGCCCAAGTCCTCCGCATCGAAACACACAAAGTCTATACCGGTACTTACCGGTTTGTGCCGCAGCAGACGGCAAAGCTCCATCATCACCGCCACTCCGCTTGCCCCGTCGTTGGCGGCAAGCACCGGGGTACGGTGGTTTTTCTCGTCCGGGTCGTTGTCGGCCCAAGGACGGCTGTCCCAATGAGCGCAGAACAGTATCCTGTCCTTGCTTTCAGGATTTATGCTCGCCACTATGTTTACAGCCTCACGCTTGCTTTTGTCCCACAGCGTCACAGTGCATGGCTGCATCTCCACCTGTGCCCCGTACTCTGTGAAACGCTCCGCTATGTACTCGGCACACTTTCTCGACTCCTCCGTACCGGTGACACGCGGACCGAATGCGCACTGGGCTTCAATATGCTTCATGGCACTGTCCGCACAAAACGTGGGGCACTCCGCCATGGGAGGTGTCTTTTCTTCCTTGGCTCCACCTGTTCCACAGGCCGCAAAAGCCATGGACAACAAACACAGAGTCTGTGTACGGAACACTTTTCTCATTGTCTTTATCTTTGCCATCTATAGTTTTTTTAATTTCACATTCTCACACCGGTGCGTTTCTCCCATCCGCAAAAACGCATCAAATGCGCTGCACCTGGCTCATGACACGGAGGAAGTTGGCTCCCCAGAGTTTCCTCAGTTGCGGTTCGTCAAAACCGTTCTCCATCAGTCTTCGTGTTATGTTGATGACATCGGAGGCCGATGCCGCTCCGCGCACTCCTCCGTCTCCGTCGAAGTCCGAACCTATGCCCACATGGTCTATCCCCATCACGTCCACCGCATGCTTTATGTGCTGTATGAAGTCCTCCACCGTAGCCTCGCCGTCCTCCCTCAGGAATCCGTGGTAAAGCGTGACCTGCATCACACCTCCGTTTGCCTTCAGGGCAAGCATTTGGGCATCTGTAAGATTGCGTGGATGAGGGCACAAAGCCTTGCAGCAGCTGTGTGAGCAGACCACAGGTTGCCCACTCGTCCGCAGAGTGTCGTAGAAAGTGGACTCCGCCGCATGACTCAAGTCCACCATCATGCCAAGACGGTTCATCTCCCTTACCACATCTTTTCCGAATGCGCTGAGTCCACCGTGTTCGGCATGGCCTTTGGCAGAGTCACAGATGTCGTTGTCGCCGTTATGGCAGAGGGTCATGTACACCACTCCCCTACTACGGAAATGTCCCAGCAAAGAAAGATCCTTGCCTATGGCATAACCGTTTTCTATGCCTATCATCACGGCCTTTTTGCCTTGCCTTTTGAGCTGCGGCAGAACATCTGGCGTATAAGCCAACCCCACCTGCGCACTGTTGGCCGACACCATCTCCTCAATATGCGTAATGATGTCGTCTGCCTTGGCGCTGGCTGCAGCCAGCGACTCCGCATCACGCGCTCCCTGCCCCAGATAAGCGGCCATCACCACCGCGTCGAGATGTCCGTCGTTCATCTTAGGCAAATCCACCAGCACCTTGTCAGTACGCTTGGCGAACATATCGGAGGTGTATCCGTCAGCAAATAGCATTGGCGTGTCGCAATGGCTGTCCAAAGACAATATGTGAGTATGTACCCTCTTTGCCTCCATGAACGATGAGGCTTGGCTCACAAGCCATTCCAAGACAGTGCTCATGGACATACTGTTTCCGGCGACGACTCTCCCGGGAAGTCTCCGCACTCCCAAGATGCTCTTGAACTCTGTACTCTTCACAATTTCCGCCATTCCATCGGCAGTGCGTGAGGACCGTCCGAGACGGTCGCCCAAGACAAGCGTGAGAGTCCGCATCCCGCGGCATATCCCCAACATCGGTATCTGTCTGTGATAAGCCTCACGCACCAGCAAAAATTCCATCTCATCACACAACGGACTTACGGAACACGACTCCGACAAGGAGTCTTCGTTTGAGGAGGGAGAGGCTGTGTCATCCTTTCCTGCCAACAACAAAGCGTCAATGTGGTCGAGAGTCTGGCAAAGGGTGCTTTCATCCGCACAAAGGGACATAACCAAAGGAACACCTCCAGCCTCGACTACAGACTGGCGGTACTCCATGGCCAACCCGCGCCCTTTGTCGTCCAAGGTGCCCACGATGCCTATTACAGGCTTTCTTGCGGAAAAGGCTCTTGTCATTCCTCCTCTGCCAGAGATACCGGTTTGGACTCTTCGTGCTGCAGACCTATGGGAACCTCCTTCTTGATGCTCTGTTTGAGGGAAATGAGGGTCTCCGTGGAAACCACTCCCGGGATCTCCTGCAAGCGATTGTTGAGAAGTTCCATCAGATGCGCATTGTCCTTGGCATATAGCTTCACCAACATCGTGTAGGGACCGGTGGTGAAGTGGCACTCCACTATTTCCGGTATCTTCATGAATTCCTCCACCACGCGCTTGTACATGGAACCGCGTTCAAGGGTGATGCCCACATACGTGCATGTGCTGTATCCCAGACTCACGGGATTGACATGATATCCCGACCCCACTATCACACCCATATCTATAAGGCGTTGCACGCGCTGGTGTATAGCCGCCCTGCTAACATTGCACTCCGCCGCCACGTCCTTGAACGGAATCCTGGCATTGCAGGATATGATTTCCAAAATCTTCTTGTCAAGCTTATCTATCTTTTCCATGACGTTTTATTGTTTGTTATAGTGTTATTACATGGCAAATTTAGACAAAATATTCGGTAATTGCTTTCAATTTGCAAAAAAAAGCACCAAAGCCTGACTTTGATGCTTTTTCTATATCACAAGAATGAGATTTCTCCGCTATTTCACAATCTCCAGCAATTCCACCGTGAACACAAGACAACTGAAAGGAGGTATATTCGCCTGTTCACGGTCGCCGTATGCCAAGTCGTACGGCAGGTAGAGTTCCCACTTGCTGCCCACAGGCATCATGCAGAGAGCCTCTGTCCATCCCTTTATCACTTGGTTTACGGGGAACGTAGTCGGCTTGTTGCGCTTGAATGAACTGTCAAACTCGGTGCCGTCTGTCAAGCGTCCCACATAATGTACTTTCACCCTGTCGGTTGCTTGCGGAATCTCTCCAGTCCCTGCCACAAGTATCTTGTACTGCAGTCCGCTGGGGGTTGTCTTCACGCTGTCATTCTTGGCGTTCTGTTTCAAGAACTCCTCTCCCGATATACGGTTGGCACCGTACTTCTTCTCCATCTTCACCCTATGGTAGTAGTCCATCTGCTTCTTCACCACAGTCTGGACGCTGTCCATAGGAATGGTCATGGCCGCTCCGGACACTCCGTCTTGAAACCCACGGACGAAAAGTTCCTTATTGAGCACGTCAACACTGTCGTTCACCTGCTGGCATGCCTTCGGGAAAACCTGCGACTCCAACTGCTCCCTTATCTCCATACCTGCCAGACGCGCTTTCTGCTTCTTGTCCTCTTCCGTGAGGCCTTGCTTCTGGAATCCTTCCACAAACTCTGCGATGTAAGTGGTGTCTATACCCATGCGTCCGGCAAGGTAAAGCTTGAGACCGTTAGAGTTGACCTTGCCGTAGAAATAGCTGAATGTGTCTATGGAAACAGTGTCCACCACCTCTACGGGAGCTTTTGCCTTCTTGCCGCGTTTCTTCTTGTCTGCCGCAGACATTCCGCAGCACACAACGAGCGAAAGAGTTATAAGGAGTAACTTCTTCATGTCCGCCGGACTTACTTCTCTATGCTCAAGAGCTCTATCTTGAAGATGAGGCAAGAGAACGGAGTGATCTTGCCGGCCTCACGCTCTCCGTAAGCCTGGTCTTGCGGAATGTACACCATCCATGTGGAACCCACAGGCATACTGGTGAGAGCCTTTGTCCATCCGGGGATAACCTGGTTGCAACGGAACATGGCTGCCTCTCCGCGCTTGTAGGAACTGTCAAATACTGTGTCGTTGATGAGCTTGCCCTCGTACTGTACCTTCACACGGTTGCTGTCTGCCGGAATCTCGCCGTTGCCCTCTGTCAACACTTCGTAGTAGATGCCGTCGCCCAAAGACTTGATGCCGTCCTTCTTGGCGATGTTGGCCATGTATTCCTCACAGGCTTTCTTGTTGTCGCCGTAGGTCTCCTCCATGTGTGCGGACTTTACGCTGCGCATCTTGTCTTCGGCTGTCTTGCCAGCCTCTGCCACGGTCATAAGGTTCTCCTCACCGTTGATTCCTGCCACGAAGCCTGCCAGGAAGTTGGACACGCTGACGGTCTTCACACTGTCGTCGCCGAAAAGCTCGTAATTGAGACCCTTCACCATCTGCTGGCTCACCTGCTGTCCTATCTGGATGCCGGCGTAGTAAGCGGCTTTCTTCTTGTCGTCACCTGCGTTGACACCGGCATTGAGACCGTTGATGAACTCGCCCAGGTATGTCGTGTCCACGCCCATACGCTGGGCAAGATATTCTTTGAGTCCCTGAGACTGTGCCATACCCACTGCATAGCTGAGGGTGTCAATGTCGTTCTTCATGTTGGCCTTGGGAGTCTTGTTTCCGCAAGATGCCATGACGGCAGCCAAAATGACGGCTGCGATAACATAATACTTTTTCATGTTCTTTTTTTGATGTTATTGTGATGATGTTTGTTTTTCGGAGTTACGCCCCAAAACAGGGTCAGAGCACCTTCACGAGTTCCACGTCAAACACTAAAGTGCTGTACGGAGGAATCTGTGAGCCTGCGCCACTCTCGCCGTACGCCAACAAATAAGGTATATGGAAACGGTACTTGGCACCTTCCTTCATCAGCTGCACGCCTTCCGTCCAACCCGGTATCACCTGGTTCAGTCCGAAGTCTGCCGGCTCGCCGCGCCTGTAGCTGCTGTCAAATACCGTGCCGTCGAGCAGGCGTCCTTCGTAGTGGCAACGCACCTTGTCCGTTGCTTTAGGGCTCTTGCCGGTACCCTCAGCCAACACCTCGTACTGGAGTCCGCTTCCGGTCTGTGTCACACCGCTGCGCTTGGCATTCTCCTCCAGATAAGCCTTGCCCTCGGCGATAGCCTTCTTCGACTGTTCCTTCTCCCTGTCACGGAAATACTCGTTCAGCATCTTCTGGGCCTCGGTGTGGGTCATGGAAAGTTCGTTGCCGGATATAACGTCCTTCACGCTTTGCGAGAAATCTTCCACCGAAAAATCCTCTATGCCCATACTCTTCAACTGTTGGCCTATACCAAGACCCAAAGCATAACTGATTTTGTTCATAATTTGTAATGTATGTTCGTATTGCAATGCAAAATTAAACAAATTTATTTATCCAAAGGACATACGTTCTCTTTTTTTTACTATTTTTGCACATTGACAACCGCTAACACAACCATCTATGAACACTCTCACCGTAAGATGCCGCAACAACGGCAAGAAAATAGACGTGCCTGCCGGCTGCTCTCTTTACGAGGTGTACGAAACAGCCGGGCTGAACATGGACTTCGGTCCGGTGTGCGCAATGGTTAACAACAAAGTGCAGGGCATGAACTACAGGCTCTACAACAACAAAGACGTAGAGTTCCTTTCTCTGCTGACTCCAAACGGCATGGCCGCATACACGCGCACTTTGTTCTTCCTGCTCGCCAAAGCCGTGGAGGACTTGTTCCCCGACGGTCAGCTGCTGATAGACGCACAGGTCTCGTGCGGATATTTCTGCGAGCTTAGGATAGGATGCCCCGTGGAAGAGAAGGATGTGCAGGCTCTGAAACACGAGATGGAGAACATCGTAGCTGCCGACATTCCCATACACCGCATACAGAGCCCTATAGAAGATGCCGTGGAGATGTTCAGCAAACGCAGGATGACCAGCAAGGTGCAGCTGTTGAAAAGCCTGGACAGCCTGTACGCCAACTACTATGAGATGGGAGGATGCATAGACTACTTCTACGGTTGTCTGCTCACGCGCTCAAGCCACATACATCTGTTCGACCTGCGGATCTTCGACGACGGGCTGCTGTTGTGCACACCGTCCGCCAAAGACCCTACCCGGCTCGGCGAAACGGTGAAGCCGGAGAAGATGCTGGAGGTGATAAAAGAACATCACCGCTGGCAAGAGATACTGGGCGTGAGGACGGCAGGAGAGTTCAACAACGCCATACTCTGCGGCAAGGCCGCGGAGCTAATAAACGTCAGCGAAGCCTTGCAAGAGAAGAAACTGTCCGACATCACAGACCAAATTGTAGCACGCAAGGCCAGGCTCGTGCTGATAGCCGGACCGAGCAGCAGCGGCAAGACCACCACCGCCAAACGGCTCGCCATACTACTGATGGCATGCGGGATGAGACCGCACATTCTCAGCACCGACAACTATTTCGTAAACCGCACAGACACACCCAAAGACGAAAACGGAGAGTACGACTTTGAGTGTATAGGGGCTGTCGACACCGACCTGTTCAACAGGCAGATGGGCGCACTGCTCAAAGGAGAGGAGGTGGAACTGCCACGCTACGACTTCCCTACAGGAAAACGCGTCTACGAAGGCAGACGGCTACACATAGGCACCGAGGACATCATAATACTGGAAGGCAACCATGCCCTTAATCCGGACCTTACCGGACAGATTCCCGAAGGGCAGAAATACCGCATCTATGTGTCGCCGCTCACTGCCATCAGGCTCGACGACCACAACCACATCCCCACCGAAGACATACGTTTGCTGCGGCGCATCCTCCGCGACTACAAGTACAGGGGTTACTCCGCACTCGACACCATCAGACGGAGCCCGAGCGTGAAAGCAGGAGAGGAAAAGTGGATCTTCCCATTCAAGGAGCTTGCCGACGCCACCTTCAACAGTGCCTTGCTCTATGAGCTGGGCGTGATAAAGGACAGAGTGACACCTATCCTGGAGCAAGTGCCAGAGAGAGCTGTGGAATATGCGGAGAGCAGCCGTCTGCGCAAGTTCCTGCAATACTTCCGCAGCGTGCCGGACAGCCAAGTGCCGCCCACATCGCTGTTCCGCGAGTTTGCAGGAGGCAGTTCCTTCAAGTACTGAGATATGGAAGAACTGGAGGAAAGACTGAAAGCGAATGGTGTCAGACCCACAGCCATGCGGCTGCTCGTATTCCGCGAACTGTCTTTGTCGCGTCGGCCTGTCTCGCTGAAAGAAATGGAAGAACGGTTGGTGACGGCAGACCGCAGCACCATATTCCGCACCCTCACACTACTCCTGCAGCATCATCTTGTACACAGTGTCACAGACGGCAGCGGAGCGCAGAAATACGAAGTGTGCCACGGACACGGCTCATGTTCTCCCGACGACCAGCATCCGCACTTCCACTGCACGCAGTGCCAACGCACTTTCTGTCTGGAACATATTGACATACCATCCTTTACGCTACCGGACGGTTTCTTGCCAACCTCCGTCAACTTTATCCTCAGCGGACTGTGTCCCGACTGCCGCAAGACACATGACGGGAGTTTGTAAAGGTACGCATTATTTTGCAGCCACCCCCTGATTGGTTAAAGTGTGTTAATGGGGCGTTTTTAGATGAAATGTGGCAGTCTGGTGTTTTTTGCCTGACACAACGGCACTGAAACATTTTGGTATTTTTGGAGATTTCCAATGAAAACATTTTGGTATTTTTGGAGATTTCCAATGAAAACATTTGCGTAACCCAAATTAAAATCATTATCTTTGCACCCACAACCAGATAATACTTACGTGGATATGAAGCGAATATTTAAAAGAAAGCTTTACAACCGTCTTCTTGAATGGAAGAATGTTCAGAACGGCAAATCGGCAATCTTGATAGAAGGGGCACGACGTGTCGGCAAATCAACACTTGCCGAACAGTTCGCCAAGAATGAATATGAATCCTACATACTCATTGATTTTAACGAGGCGTCGGACGAGGTCAAATCCTTGTTCAGCAACCTAATGAACAAGGATTATATATTTCTTCAGATACAAGCGCTATACAACGTGGTGTTAAAAGAAAGGAAGTCTGTCATCATTTTCGATGAGGTGCAGAAATGTCCCCTTGCCAGACAAGCAATAAAATATCTGGTTAAGGACGGACGTTACGATTACATGGAAACAGGCTCTCTCATCAGCATCAAGAAGAACACGAAGGACATCACTATCCCAAGCGAAGAGGAACGTATCACTCTTTACCCGATGGATTACGAGGAATTCCGATGGGCTTTGGGCGACGAGGCAACCACGCCCTTGCTTCGAACTTTCTACGAAAGACGGCTGCCGCTTGACAAGGCTCATCGCGACAAGATGCGTGACTTCAGGCTATACATGCTGATCGGCGGTATGCCACAAGCCGTGAATGCATATATTGAGACCAACAATTTCAGCATGGTGGATAATGTTAAGCGGGGTATCATTAAAGTTTACCAAGACGATTTTCAAAAGCTTGACGAGACAGGCCGACTGGAAACGCTCTTTATGGAGATTCCATCGCAGCTTAGCCAAACGAATAACCGCTATAAGCCATACGCCGTGCTTGGCGCCGTTGATGACAACAGACTATTGGAACTATTGAAAGACCTTGAAGACAGCAAGACGACACTGTTCTCCTACCGTTCTAACGACCCAAACGTAGGAATGTCGCTAACCAAGGATACTTCCAAATTCAAAATTTTTTGCGCGGACACAGGTCTGTTCGTCACTCTTGCATTTTGGGATAAAGACCATAC
>CAVHCL010000050.1:0-17783 GCA_963634425.1 Bacteroidaceae bacterium | reverse complement strand
CCAGAAACTTCTGAATGACAAACTGAATACCAACCTGGGGTATGTTTATGAGAATATCGTTGCACAGACGCTTGCCACTTCAGGCAACAAATTGTTTTATTACACATGGCCCAAAGACGAGAATCACAGCTACGAGATTGATTTCCTGCTCTCACGGGGCGCAAAGCTTCATCCGATAGAGGTCAAATCCTCCGGTTATAAATCCCATAAGTCACTTGACGTTTTCTGCCAAAAGTTTTCAAATATAGTCGACCGACGGTATCTGGTTTACACAAAGGATTTAAACCAGGATGAAGAAACCACTCTGCTTCCTGTCTATATGACCCAATTCCTTTGAAGGCGTGGAAGATACGGGTCTAATGTTTAGCGCAGTCCGAGGTAAGACACAAATTCGTCCGGCTTGTCATTCATGACCAAAGACAAAGGGAACTCCACTTCCTTCAACAGCGGATAGACATAGCCGTAGTCCGCAATGGAGAATGAGATGTGGGCATCGCTGCCGAGGATGACCGGTACATGGTGTTTCTTGCACAGACGCAATATCTCCAGGTTGTTGGCTGCCGCCTTCTCCTTGTGCCTTACAGGGTTGAGACTGCTGTTGTTGATTTCCAACAGCGTGCGGTGTTCCTTGGCGGCGCGCACCACAGGCTCGAAATCAAGGTCTGCCGTGCCGTCACCGGGATGGCTGATGATGTGAGTCCACGGATTGCAGATGGCCGCCACCATGGCACCGGTGTTTTCCTCACGTGTGCCGCCTTCCCAACACAGACTGTGGATGCCGGCTATCACAATGTCCAACAGAGGATACACAGTGTCGTCGAGGTCTATGCGCCCTGTGGTGTCCAAGATGTTGAGTTCCGCCCCCAAAAGGAGACGCACCCCGTACATGCTGCGGGGAACGACGTGAAGGTTGCGGAAATATATGGGGTCGCAAGTGCCCGGTATTCCCGGTGCGTGCTCCGTAATGCCAAGTATGCTCAAACCCCGACGCGAAGCCTCCCTTGCCATCTCCTGTATGGTGCTGTAGGCATGGCCGCTTGCCACAGTGTGCGTGTGGACATCCAAAAGCACATGGGGCGGGTTGTCCCAGTTACGCTGTGTGTCAAATGTCTCTGTCATATATAAACTCCTTTCCTTCTATTTCCAGTCTGTAAGCCTGCAGGTGCAAATACGTGTCCGACGGATGCCCGTAGAGGCGGTCTCCAAGGATCGGGTTGCCGAGCCCGTCGGGATGCGCACAGTGTACACGCAGTTGGTGAGTCCTGCCTGTGAGCGGCTTCAGGTACACCAAAGCCCGCCCTTCCACGTTGTCCACCACCTTGTAGCGGGTAACTGCCGTGCGTCCGTGTTCTGTATCCACCATTTGCCTGGGGCGGTCCTCCACGTCCGGACGCAACGGAAGACGTATCTCGCCTTCGTCACCCACGGTCATCGTGTGTTCCAACAAAGCCCTGTACGTCTTGTTCACGCGGCGGTGCAGGAACGCGTCCTGCAGACGGTGGTAAGCGTCGTCCGTGAGAGCCGCCACCATCAGTCCCGACGTGTCCATGTCTAAACGATGCACTATCACGGGGCCTGCAGAACGGGGGAACAGCCTCTTCATCTCAGTCTGGACACTTGGCAGCCCGTCTTTGCCCATCACGGACAGCATCCCGTGGGGCTTTGCCACAACAGCCATGTCTTCGTCGCGGTATATGACTTCCAAAGACGTTACTCCTGCATCCAGCAAGGGACTTGGTTCCACGTCCAGCCCCTGCATCATGTACATGAGTATCGGTCGGCAGCGGGCATTGCACGAGGAGTAGAAATGGCCGTCCTGACGGAACGAGTCCTTGGGCAGACCGCCTATCCAGAACTCCGCCATGCACAGAGGATGTGCCTGCATGAGATATGCCGCCTGCAACAGCCGCGGAGCGCAACACTCCCCTGCCCCGCTCGGAGGAACTACGGGATAGAATATGCGCTCAAGGTCTGTGCGCTCCCCTTTGGCGTTGAGGAATGAGAACTGACGGAAAAGCCAATGCTGCAGCGCGGCGCTTCTTTCCCGTCGTTCTTTTCCCAACGTCTCCGCTTCCGTCCTCAAAGACTCCACAGAACGTTCCCCGTCAGCTATCCTCTGTTGCCAAACTTGCTTCATCCTGCGCAACTGGGCTTTTTGGAACTGGCTCTCGCGTACCATCTCGGGAAGGGCTTCACGCAGCTGTTCCGGAGACAAAGCGGCACGCTTCTCGTCGCGTTTCTTCTTGCAGTCCTTCATCTTGGCACTGTAAGCCGAGAGTTCCGCTTCCATCGCCGTACGCAGGTTGCAGGACGCAAGCTTTGTCTCCAATTCAGAAATCCGGCGGTTGAGCGAGGATATGACGCGCTGCTCTGTCTGAAAATGGCACCCCTCTGCCATAAGGTCAAACACAGGCGGCACGAAATACCGATGGAGCGTCTTGCCCCCCAACGTCCCCGAAAACGCCGCCAAGAAGCCGCGTTCTCCATGAAGTTCCACTATCAACACCCCGAACATCTTTCCGTTGCGCAATTCGTCTGCCCACCTCTCCCGGGAAACCACATACTCCCTCACATCGTTCGCTGCCGCGATGCACAACGGATGTGGCTCGTAGCAAAACGGGAAAGTGAACTTCTCCGGAGAGGGAACGGCGGATGCCGACAACGGCAGCGGGTGCACTGTCATAACAACAACGGGGACTCCGGCCCCATGTTAAACAGCAGGTCCACAATGCTGAGACCTTGCAGAAACCCATGTTTGTGCGCAAAGACTTGATAGTACTGTTTTACAGGTGCCAGATCCGCCTGCACTGTGGAGGGAGGCTCATACTCTTCCGTACGTGAGACTTTTGCGTCTATGTCCAAAAGCGCGCACACGAGATTGGTCAAGTCTATGTTGAAATCTGCAAGGAATTCATGTTTCTTCTCATAGAAAGGCGCAAAGTCATCTTGGTAATACTCGAAGAAAGGCGACTGTCCGTAGCTGCTCTTGAGGGCGTTCCAATGACGGTGTCTCCAATTGCCGTGGTCGCTGATGCGCACGTCCTTAGTCAGACATCCTGGTTCCGGTTTCTCTATGGGCACCGACATGACCAATGCCCCTTGGGGACTGTCTATCAAACATCTGTTGCGCATGGTCTGTCTGGAATAGCGGTCGCACACCTCCACCTGCGGCAAGGTCTCTTTCACAAGAGTGCTATACCAGGAAACGGGTGCCAGATAATAACACGGAAGTGCCATCCCCCCAACCGTCACTTGATGTTGTCCACGAGACGGAAGAGACGGTTCCAACGGATGTGTCTGCCGCTGAACCAGCTCCTGTCCTCGTCTGTGCTGAGCCAAATGATAATAGGCTTGCCCACAATGTGGTCTTCGGGAACAAAGCCCCAATAGCGGCTGTCCGCCGAACAGTGCCTGTTGTCGCCTTGCATCCAATAGTAGTCCATCTTGAAGGTGTACTCGTCTGCTTCCTCGCCGTTGATGTATATCTTGCCGTCGTCAGACACACTCAGCCCGTTGCCTTCGTAAACGGCGATGGGACGCTCGTACAAGGGGAGGTTCTCCAGCGTGAGACGTATGCTTTCGCCTTTCTTGGGTATCCATACAGGTCCGTAGTTGTCACAGGTCCACCCTGTATATCCGTTCTTGGGGTACAGGCCTTCGGTGTCGGTGTTCTCAACAGCCACTATGCTGCTCACATAGTCGGTCTGTTTCTCCAGTTCCTCCTTCGCCTTGCGTGTGAGGGGTATGATGCCGCTACGGTACATTTCCTGCACATCCTTGCCGCTCAACCCCAGGGAATACACAAGCTCGTCAGGCAGATAATTGGTGCGCAGCTCCACGCGGTAGTTGTGTTGCACATCTGTGGCATCGGGGTTAACCTTGCCGTCGAGGTACAGCACCTTGTCCTTTATCTGGAGAGTCTGCCCCGGCAAGCCCACACAGCGCTTCACATAGTTCTCGCGTCTGTCCACGGGACGTGTGTCTATTTTGCCGAACACATTGGAGTTGGAGGCTACATACATTTTGCCCAAAGCGTAAACGCGCTCATAGTAGTGTCTGCGCTCCATCAGGCTCAGGCTGTCCAAGCAAGGCTGGGAACCCTCCTCTTGAAGAAGTATCTGACCGCCGAACCCATAGCAGAGAGCGTAATACTCTGTCTGATAAGGCATGTTGGACACTATGGTGTCTCCCTCCGGATAATTGAACACCACGATGTCGTTGAGCCGCACAGGCTTGGGAGAGACACGCTTGTAGTCCCACCGCGGGCACTCTATGTAACTCTTGCCTCCCCAAGGCAGTGTGTGCTGGCACAGAGGCATGTGCAAAGGAGTCTGCGGCACACGCGGCCCATAACTCATCTTGCTGACGAAAAGATAGTCGCCAACCAACAGGCTCTTCTCCAACGAACTGGAGGGGATGGTATAGTTTTGGAAGAAATAGATGTTGACAAAGTAGACCGCCACCAGCGCAAACACAATGGCATCCACCCAACTCATCACCAGACGAACCAAAGGATTCTCCGCCTCTTTCCACCATGTCCAGGGTATAAGCCTGGTTATGTAAGCGTCGAAAAGGAATGGAAGCACCACTATTCCCCACCATGCGTCCACCCAATACAGAAATGCCAAATACAATATGCTGTAGACTATGGTCTTCGTCCAATCGGTCTTTGTTGCCTTGAATTTCATTTTGTCGGTCAAATAATTTACAAACGGTAAAAGGAGGATAATGTCAAAACTTGAACAGGTCGCTTGTTGTCAGCAGCCCTTCGTGCACAGCCGTATATTCCGCCGCCAACACCGCACCCAAGGCGAAGCCCCTGCGACTGTGCGCATCGTGCGTGATAGTGATGAGGTCTTCCGGAGAATCGTAGCTGACTGTGTGTATCCCCGGCACCTCGCCACGGCGGACATCGTCTATGCGCAACACGCCTTCAGCTGTCTCGTGCAGCCCCCATCTGTGCTTGCGGTCAAGCTGCTCCACCACTTGTTCCGCCAATGTGATGGCTGTACCCGAGGGTGCGTCAAGCTTATGCACATGATGTGTCTCCACCATAGTCACGTCGTACTGGGAGAATGAGTTCATTATCTTGGCCAAATACTTGTTGACGGCACCAAAAACGGCCATTCCAACGCTGAAGTTACTTGCCCAAAAAAGTGTCTGTCCTCCTTCCGTGCACGCCTTGCGCACCTCCTCGCCGTGTTCTTTCATCCATCCTGTGCTGCCACTCACCACTTTCACGCCGGCTTTCCAAGCCTTGAGATAGTTGTCGTAAGCCGCCCAAGGCGTGGTGAACTCTATGGCCACATCGGCACTGGCAAAAGCTTCCGACCCAAAGTCTTTCTGGTTGTCCACGTCTATCCTACAGACAATCTCGTGCCCTCTGGAAAGAGCTATCTCCTCTATCATACGACCCATCTTGCCGTATCCTATCAATGCTATTTTCATATCTATATGTGACAATTACATTGCAAAAATAGTGCTTTTACACCGAAAATCACTACTTTTGCCGTTAAAATAACTCAAACGGCGTACTTGAAGCGTGGAAAAGCTGTTGCACTATATCTGGAAGCACAGAATCATGCCCTTGCATCCCCTTCTTACCACAGACGGAAAAGAAGTGGAGATTGTAGACCCGGGCACACACAACAGAGACCAGGGACCGGACTTTGTCAATGCCAAGATACGCATCGGCGGAGTACTGTGGGCGGGCAACGTGGAGATGCACCTCAAATCGTCCGACTGGTACAAGCATCACCACGAGAAAGACTCCGCCTACAACAGCATCATTCTACACGTGGCACAGACTATAGACAGCGAAGTGGTGACCGCCGACGGCAGGAAACCTCCTCAGGTGCAACTGTGGATACCGGACGATGTCCGCAGCAACTATCAAGAACTGGGCAAGACTGAAGACTACCCCAGATGCCACCGCAAAGTGCCGTACATACCGCTGATGAAGGTGCATCTCTGGATGGATGCCCTGCTGGCGGAACGGATGAAGGAAAGGGCAGAACTTGTCTTGCAGAGGGTAGACGCGACATCGGGCGACTGGGAGAAGGCTGCCTTTGTGACCATGAGCCGTAACTTCGGGTTCGGACTCAACGGAAACGCCTTTGAGAAATGGGCTTGTTCCATCCCACTGGCAGCGGTGGGCAAACACCGCGACAACTTGCTCCAAGTAGAGGCGTTCTTTCTGGGGATGGCCAACCTCATAGGACGATCGGACACAGGAGACACTATGGAGAGGCTGGAAAAGGAGTTTGCCTTCCTCTCGCACAAGTTCGGGCTGACACCGGACGTGGAGGAGAAGGACTGGAAATACCTGCGTACCAGACCACACAATTTTCCGCACGTCAGACTGCTGCAGTTAGCCCGCCTGTTCCACGACGGCAAAATGGGACTCGCTTCGCTCATAGAAGAGAGCAGCTTACAGCAGGCAATGGAATCCCTCGCAACCTGCGGACTGTCCGCACCGAGCAGGAGGCTGATAGTCATAAACACCATAGTGCCGTTGCTCTACGCTTACGGCATACGGCACAACAACGACAGCTTCAGGCAGCGTGCCGTCTCGCTGTTGGAAGAACTGCAGCCAGAAGACAACTACATAGTAAGACAATGGAAACAGTGCGGACTGAAAGTGGCAAGCGCGGCGGACAGCCAAGCCCTTATACAACTGAAACGCGAATACTGCGACCGCAAGGACTGTCTGCGTTGCCGTTTTGCCTACGAGTACTTGAAAATGTGAAAACTCCGACTTGACAAAAACAAACAATAAAGCGAATGGAATACATACACGAGTTAAAGATGGTGGTGCGCGACTATGAATGCGACCTCCAGGGAATTGTGAACAACGCCAACTACCAGCACTATACCGAACACGCCAGACACGAGTTCATGCGCAGTGTAGGGGTAAGCTTTGCTGACCTCCACGCAAGGGGAATAGACGCTGTGGTGGCACGACTGAGTATCGCCTTCAAGACACCGCTGAGAAGCGGCGACGAGTTCGTGTGCAAGACACGAGTGAGGAAAGAGGGAGTCAAGTACGTCTTCCTTCAGGACATTTTCCGGCTTCCCGACGAGAAGATTGTGGTGAAATGCCATATAGACACAGTATGTGTCATCAACGGTGAGCTAAGCGACTGCGAGGAACTCAACGAGATTTTCGCGCCTTATTTCGAACAGACATGACCTCACAAGAAACACTGTACACCATAGCACTCAGCCTTACCCCGGGTATGGGGCTGATAGCACGCAAGACCCTGTTGGAGACATTCGGCAGTGCTACGGCAGTGTTTGAGAACAGACAGCAAATACAGGAGACCATCCCCTCCGCCCATCCTCGTATGGCGGAGGCCGTAGCGAATATGGACAGATTCCTGAAAAGGGCTGAGGAGGAGATGGCGTTTGCTGAAAAGAAGAACGTCCGGACAGTAGGACTTCTGGATGACGGATACCCCAAACGGCTCGCCTTGTGCACAGATGCCCCGATAATACTTTATTACAGGGGCACGTCGTCTCTCAACGAAAAGCATATTGTCAGCATGGTGGGAACAAGAAACGTCACAGACTACGGCAAGGACTTCTGCGCAAGATTTGTCATGGAGCTGCACGACCTCCGTCCCGATGTCCTGCTGGTAAGCGGACTTGCTTACGGTGTGGACACACAATGCCACCGTGCCGCGCTGAAAAACGGAATTGACACCATAGGAGTGCTGGCACACGGACAGGAACAGATTTACCCTGCTGTGCACCGCGGCGTAGCGTCTGAAATGGCCAACCACGGCGGACTGCTCACAGAGTTCGTCTCACGCACCAAGATAGACAAGATGAACTTTATCCGCCGCAACCGCATAGTGGCAGGCATGAGCGACGCCACCATAGTGGTGGAGAGCGCGGAAACGGGAGGAGCCTTAACCACCGCCGAATTGGCTAACGGCTACAACCGGGAAGTCTTTGCCGTACCTGGAAGGGTATATGACACTTACTCAAAAGGATGCAACCGTCTTATCGTCAACAACAAAGCCTGTCTGCTGGAAGATGCGTCGCAGTTTGTGAGCACTATGGGATGGCAGACCGACACGAAACGCAAAAAAGCCCTAAAAGACGGAGTGCAGCAAGAGATGTTCGTAACCCTCACCGAAGAGGAGAGACGTGTGGTGGACTACATCCCACAAGGGGAAAACGCAAACATAAATTTCCTTGCGGCAAAGACAGGTTTCCACATATCAAAACTCAGCAGCCTCATGTTTTCATTGGAGATGAAAGGTGTGGTGCGTCCTGTTGTGGGCGGCTCATTCCGCCTTGTGTAACGTGCGTATAGCGGCTTCCAACTCCCTTACCAATTCGCGTTTGTCCGTTCCGGGCGAATAGACAAACCCCTCAGCCACAACCACTCTGTCGGCCACCGTGTCAATCCTTGCCATGGAAACGAACGGACCGCCCAATGCCCCGTTGCGCATTTGCCACAGCCCACGTGTCTCGCGCACTTCCCCGGCTGCAGTCCTGCGCAACCTGCCCTCCGCTATCGGCACACTGCCATTGCGCACAGTCTCCATCCACTGGTCTGGGCGGCTTCCCGGTATATTATCCTTCATTACTGAGTCGCGCTTCTGCATGCAAACATCCATGCTTGGCATCCCGGCATCCGCCCAAGGAAAAGTGTAGACCACGACATTCTGATCCTTTTCGTTAAGGTTGGAGCCCGTCCAATAGAAGTCCTTTCCACACTTTGAGACTACTATGCCGACAGGCGCATACATAACGAACCCAAGGTGGGAACGCAACCCCTCCATAGCCTTACGGCTGTGTCTGCGCCTAAGCTCAGCTATTCTCATTTCCAACTGAAACTCGTCTATAGTGTCACGGATGTTTTCCGCCTGTGATGCGAGAAACCGCCTAAGCGAGGCAATGTCCGGAGCTTCCACCAAGACTTCTATCTGCGGTGCGGCACTGACATTGTGAGCCACACCCATACGCGGAGCCTTCAGTTTCGCATTGAGCCGCACATACAATTTGCTGTGCATGGTGGTGTACCTACGCTTGAGATGCTCGCTGAAGACACGTACCGTACGGTAGTAGTCCTCGTGTTGCATCAGTCCGGGCACATCCCCTTTGGTTATGCGCTCCAGACTGTCCGCAAGGTCGCTCTGCCACACGGCCTTGTCCGCAACCAGCAGCAGTTCGCTGGCTCCTCCCTTGGACAACGGCAAGGAGTTAGTCTTCCCTCCGCAGCGACACAGCAAGAGGACGGATATACACAGGAAAACATTCTTCACCATCATGCCCGTATCTGCAAGACAAAGCCTCCCACGATGTTCCGTTTATACCCTCAGGAAAATCCTTTGCCTGTAAAGGAAATACAGGAACATCCACAACACAAGCATATAGCCGAGAGTTGAGCACAGGGGGTCAAGACTCTCCGGGAACAAGCTATACACACCGTCGAAAAGCCTATGGTTCATGAAACTGAAGTCTATGAAACGCGGAGCCATGAAAACAGTGATGCTGTTCATTCCTATAACCTTGAAATAGAAGTCCCATCTGTGCAGTCCGCGCACATCTATTATGTAATAGAAGAAGGCGAACATGATGAGAGAATAGCCTGCCACCGCCACAACGAAGGAACTGCTCCAAAGGGCTTTGTTTATAGGATAGACGAAGTTCCATACCCATCCGAGCAGGGAGAATGCCACGCCCGCGGCGAAAAGCAAGAGAGCCTTTCGTTTCGGCGACACCCTTGTACTGCGCACGAAGGTGCCTGTAAGCATACCCAACAGAGCCGTACAGATAGCTGGAACAGTGGAGAGGATGCCCTCCGGGTCGTAGTCCGGACGATAGCAGTGTGCGCCCAGCAACGTGCGGTCTATGTAACAAGCGATGTTGCCCTCTCTGGTAAGCGGGTCTATCTCCGGAGCCACGCCTGGAGCGTGGACGAATGCCGACACCAGCCAGTAAGACACAAGGATTAAAGGCACTATGGCGACAACTATCCATCTGCGTTTGCACAACGACGTATAAATGATAGCTGCGAACATCCAGGCGAGACCTATACGACCCAATACGCTGGGCCAACGGAGTGTGTCAAACTCAAAACGGAGCAGACCGTTACAGACAAGGCCAAGCAAGACCAGCATAAGCCCCCTACGTATCACCTTAAGGTAAACATCGGCGTTTGAAGCTCCCCTTTCCCTCTGCTTGGCAAGCGAGAACGGATAAGATATGCCGGCGATAAACAGGAACAGGGGAAATATGGTGTCGTGGTGTACGAGTCCGTCCCATGGCACGTGATTCATTTGGGCGGCAACAGTCTGCCATACCGCAGAATCGGGGAAGAACGTGGCAAGAATAGCTAACAACGATGCTCCGCCTGTGATGAAGAACATATCAAATCCTCTCAACGCATCGAGCGATTCAAGACGTCCCGAAGGTATTTGTTTGGTTTCCATATGTAGTCAGAAGTGATTAACGTGAAAACGGGAAGCGGGCAACACGCCTGCCTCCCGTTTGCTTTTAGCGAAAAGGGAATGTCAGTCGGCAAGCTTAGCCTTGATGAATTCCCTGTTTAAACGCGCAATATTGCTGATGCTTTCGCACTTGGGGCACACAGCCTCGCAGGCACGTGTGTTTGTGCAGTTTCCAAAGCCCAGCTCGTCCATCTTGGCAACCATAGCCTTGGCGCGTCTGGCGGCTTCCACCTTTCCCTGCGGGAGAAGTGCAAACTGGCTTACCTTCGACGACACAAAGAGCATGGCGCTACCGTTCTTGCAAGCTGCCACGCAAGCGCCGCAGCCTATGCAGGTAGCACAGTCCATGGCCTCGTCGGCAGCCTCCTTGGGGATGAGAATGGCGTTGGCGTCCTGAGCCTGCCCCGTACGGATGCTTGTATAGCCTCCGGCCTGCATAATCTTGTCGAAAGCGTTACGGTCTACCATACAGTCCTTGATGACAGGGAAGCCGGCGGAACGCCAAGGCTCTACCGTAATGGTATCCCCATCCTTGAACCGGCGCATATAGAGCTGGCATGTGGTAGCCCCGCGCTCTGTCTTGCCATGCGGTGTGCCGTTGATGTAGAGAGAACACATACCGCAGATACCCTCGCGGCAGTCGTGGTCGAACACGAAAGGCTCTTTGCCGGCACTGATAAGTTCCTCGTTCATAATGTCAAGTGCTTCCAGGAACGAAGTGTCATCCGGAATGTTTTTCAATTCGTGGGTATCAAAATGCCCCTTGTCCTTGGGACCGTTCTGCTTCCAGAACTTTATTGTTACTGATAAATTCTTAGCCATTGTCTTGTTCGCTTTTTAATTCTTGTAATTACGCTGCTGCACCTTGATTATCTCGTAGTTGAGAGGTTCCTTGATGAGTTCCGGAGCCGTCTCGTCGTTGTTCTGGTATTCCCAGCATCCTACGTAGAAGAAATTCTCGTCGTCGCGCTTTGCCTCGCCTTCCTCCGTCTGGTGTTCCTCACGGAAATGGCCTCCGCAGGACTCCTCGCGGTGAAGAGCGTCGTATGCGACAAGCTCTCCCATGACGATAAAGTCGCGCAGGTGGATGGCCTTGTCCAACTCCACATTCAGCCCCTCCTTGTTTCCGGGAATGAAGAGGTTGGTGTCAAATTCGTTACGTATCTTCTTCAGCAGCTTCAGTCCTTCCTCAAGTCCTTCCTTGGTTCTGCCCATACCCACGTGTTCCCACATGATATGTCCAAGTTCCTTATGGATAGAGTCCACACTGCGTTTGCCCTTGATGTTCATCAAACGGTCTATCTCGTCGTTGACGGCCTTCTCAGTAGCGTCGAACTCTGGCAGGTCTGTACTCAGGCGTGGCCATATTGCCTGGTCTGCAAGATAGTTCTGAATGGTGTACGGAAGCACGAAGTAGCCGTCGGCAAGTCCCTGCATGAGAGCCGAGGCGCCAAGACGGTTGGCTCCATGGTCGGAGAAATTGCACTCGCCTATCGCAAAGAGACCCGGAATGGAAGTCTGCAGTTCATAATCCACCCAGATGCCTCCCATGGTATAATGTATGGCAGGGAAAATCATCATGGGGTGATAGTATTGAACTCCGTTTACCGTCTTTGCCAACTCTCCTGGATTGACATCTGTTATCTCCTCGTACATGTCGAAGAGGTTGCCGTAACGCTGCCGTATCTCGTCTATGCCCAAACGTTGGATGCTCTCGCTAAAGTCCAAGAACACGGCAAGTCCCGTGTTGTTGACACCGAAGCCTTTGTCGCAACGTTCTTTGGCGGCACGCGAGGCAACATCACGCGGAACGAGGTTGCCGAATGCCGGATAACGGCGCTCAAGGTAATAGTCGCGGTCTTCTTCCGGTATTTCATAGCCCTGCTTGGTTCCTGCCTGCAAAGCCTTGGCATCCTCCAGTTTCTTAGGCACCCAAATACGTCCGTCGTTGCGGAGAGACTCTGACATAAGGGTCAGTTTGGACTGTTTGTCGCCATGTACCGGAATGCACGTCGGATGAATCTGTACGTACGACGGGTTGGCCATGTAAGCACCCTTGCGGTAGCATTGGATAGCAGCCGTACAGTTGCACCCCATAGCGTTGGTACTCAAGAAGTATGCGTTGCCGTAACCTCCTGTGGCTATCACCACGGCATTTGCGCTGAAACGCTCCAGCTTACCGGTGACAAGGTTCTTGGCTATAATGCCGCGCGCACGGCCGTCCACAATGACAACGTCTTCCATCTCGTAGCGTGTGTACAGCTTCACCTTTCCGGCATGAACCATACGTGAAAGTGAGCTGTATGCGCCCAAAAGAAGCTGCTGCCCGGTCTGTCCCTTTGCATAGAACGTACGGCTTACCTGGGCACCGCCGAAAGAACGGTTGGCAAGCATGCCTCCGTATTCACGGGCGAAAGGCACGCCTTGTGCCACACACTGGTCTATGATATTGTTGCTCACCTCTGCCAAACGGTAGACGTTGGCTTCGCGGGCACGGTAATCGCCGCCCTTCACTGTATCGTAGAAAAGGCGGTACACTGAGTCCCCGTCATTTTGGTAATTCTTGGCTGCGTTGATACCTCCCTGTGCCGCAATAGAGTGTGCGCGGCGCGGACTGTCCTGGATGCAGAAGTTGTACACGTTGAACCCCATCTCTCCCAAAGAAGCGGCGGCACTGGCTCCTGCCAGTCCTGTACCCACCACGATGACATCGAGTTTGAGTTTGTTCTTTGGGTTCACAAGACGCTGATGAGCCTTATAGTTGGTCCATTTCTCTGCGATTGGACCTTCGGGTATTCTTGAATCTATTGTCTTTGCCATAATTGTTTGTTTATGCAGTTTTTGAGATTGTTATATAATTGTTATATATAAAAACAATGTTTTCTTACTCTCCCTGACACTTGCCGCAACATTCGCCTTCTGCCATCTCACATTCGCCGCAGCATTCACATTCAGCCGTTCCGCACTCACCGCAGCATTCACAGTCAGCCGCTCCGCTCTCGCCGCGACATTCACATTCATCCGTGCCACATTTGCCACAACATTCGCAGTCGCAAGTCTCGCATTTGCCGCAACACTCGTCTTCTGCCTTAGGACACATCTTCTGCATGGGGCATCCTCCTTCCGCAGGAGCCTCCAGACATGACTGCCGGCAATAGTCGCAGGGCCTGTAACCTGCCGAGAAAGCTACAGCCACAACGGCAAACATCAGTATCACAATGGTGGTGTATGTGTTGCCTATGCACCTCCAACGCTCAAACCACACTTTGCCGTTCCATCCCAGGGTCTGAAGCGCGCTCCAGAAGCCGTGGCTCAAATGGAACCACAAGGCTGCCAACCACACAAGGTAAACGACCGTGTAGCAAGGACACGCAAAAGTCTGGACAATGAAGCCGACACCGTCTGTCGGCGCAATGGCACCCTCTATGCCGACCAATTCCGCAAACATCATGTTGTACCAGAAGTTGTAGAGGTGAAGTCCCAAACCCAGGACGACAATGATGCCGAGCACAAACATGTTCTGACTTGCCCACTCCACCTTTTCCGGCTTGTTGGTAACGTCGTATCTGTTGTTGCCACGAGCCTGGCGGTTTTGGATAGTAAGCCAAGCCGCATAGACAAAATGAAGGACTACAAGCGCCGCAAGACCTATAGTTGCCGCCACCGCATACCAGTTGGCGCCAAGGAACTCGCAAATCATGTTGTAACCCTCCGCACTGAAGAGTGCCACCACGTTCATTGACGCATGGAAAGTCAAGAACAGGACAAGTGCGATACCGGTTACGGACATCACCACTTTCCTACCAATTGATGAGTTGATTAACCACATAAAATGTTTAAATTAGAAAGATATTTATTGATTTTTATTTGACGTACCTAATTCATTGTATGAGTGCTGCAAAATTACAGTAAAAAAGTGATTTGAACAAAAAAAATACCCAAATGTTGGGAGAAAGCACTACTTTTGTACGGAATTTAGATGCACATACAATCTGATGGAACTGAAATTTGACGTTGTGGTGATAGGCGCTGGACACGCAGGATGCGAGGCGGCAACCGCCTCCGCTAACTTGGGCGCAAACACCTGCTTGGTGACCATGGACATGAACAAGATAGCCCAGATGAGCTGCAATCCTGCTGTCGGTGGAATAGCCAAAGGACAGATAGTCCGCGAGATTGATGCGTTGGGAGGTCACATGGGAGAGGTGACAGACAAGACCGCCATCCAGTTCCGTATGCTCAACAAGAGTAAAGGCCCCGCCATGTGGAGTCCCCGGGCACAGTGCGACAGAGAGAAATTCATCTGGGCTTGGCGCGGGATACTGGAGAACACACCCAACCTGAGCATCTGGCAAGACCAAGTGAAGGAGCTTTTGGTGGACGGCAATACGGTGACGGGGGTCCTTACATATATGGATGTCACCATAAAGGCCAGGTGTGTGATACTTACAGCAGGGACATTTCTGAACGGACTGATGCATATTGGCAGAACAAAACTGCCGGGCGGACGCTGTGCGGAACCTGCCAGTCTCCACCTCACAGAGAGCATCACACGACACGGAATAACGGCTGGGAGAATGAAGACGGGCACTCCGGTGCGAATAGACGGAACATCCGTACACTTCGATCTTATGGCCAAGCAATGCGGCGACACGGACTTCCACAAGTTCTCTTACATGGGCGGCGAGAGGAAATTGCCGCAGTTGCCGTGCTGGATTACATACACCAACCGCAAGGTGCACGAACGCCTAAGGGCTTCTCTTGCCGACTCCCCACTCTACAACGGACAGATACAAAGCATAGGTCCGCGCTATTGTCCGAGCATAGAGGTAAAGTTGGTGACTTTTGCCGAGAAGGAGGAACATCAGCTGTTTCTGGAACCCGAAGGCAGCAACACGCAAGAGTTCTACCTTAACGGTTTCAGCAGTTCCCTTCCCATAGACGCACAGATAGAAGCACTGAAGGAAATACCCGCCTTCACCGATATCAAGGTGTACAGACCAGGATACGCCATAGAGTACGACTTCTTTGATCCCACGCAGTTGACACACACATTAGAGTCAAAAATATTGGACGGACTGTTCTTTGCCGGACAGGTCAACGGAACGACAGGATACGAGGAGGCTGCGGGACAGGGTGTCGTAGCCGGAATAAACGCAGCCCTTAAATGTGGTGGCAAGGACGAATTTACGATGAAAAGGGACGAGTCGTATATCGGAGTGCTGATAGACGACCTTGTGACGAAAGGTGTGGACGAACCGTACCGTATGTTTACGAGCAGAGCGGAATTCCGAATTCTATTGCGGCAAGACGATGCGGATGCAAGGCTGACGGAGCGAAGCTACAACATAGGACTCGCATCTGGCGAAAGGATGGACTGGTGGAACAGGAAGAAAGAAAATATTGAAAGAATCGTATCCTTTTGCGAGAATTACAGCATAAAGGCAGACCATATCAACGAAGGACTCCGCCGTCTCGGCAGCAGAGAACTTGAGAGAGGATGCAAACTGATTGACCTTATCTCCAGACCTGGACTCACACTGGAGAATCTGTCGGAATATATTCCCGCATTAAAAGAACAAATAGAAAGAACGGAAGACAGGAAACAAGAAATTTCGGAAGCGGCAGAGATAAAGATGAAATACAAGGGCTACATTGTCCGCGAAAGACAGATGGCAGACAAGATGCGAAGATTGGAAGATATCCGCATCAAAGGCAAGTTTGACTACTCTACTTTGTCCGCCTTGTCCACAGAGGCGCGGCAGAAGCTGAGCCGCATACAACCGGAGACCATTGCGCAAGCAAGCCGAATCCCAGGGGTCAGCCCGAGCGACATCAACGCTCTCATAGTACTTCTCAAGAGATGAGTTCCACGTGAAACAAAGAAATAACACTTTAACACTAAACAATTGGATATGAACAACAAGACACTTATCAAGAACCTAAGAAATGTTCC
This sequence comes from Bacteroidaceae bacterium, assembly GCA_963634425.1. Classification (GTDB taxonomy): domain Bacteria; phylum Bacteroidota; class Bacteroidia; order Bacteroidales; family Bacteroidaceae; genus Physcousia. The sequence continues at coordinate 1,361 of CAVHCL010000050.1, read as the reverse complement.
GGACTTTCCCATACCAGGCATACAGTTCAAAGATGTAAGCACTCTGTTCAAGGACAGCGAATGCCTTAGATTGATGGTAGACGAATTGTACGAGATGTACAAGGACAAAGGCATTACAAAAGTTGTGGGAATAGAGAGCAGAGGTTTTGTGGTTGGAGCGGCATTAGCCGTAAAGTTGGGCGTGGGGTTCGTGATGTGCCGTAAACCCGGAAAGCTTCCCGCAGAGACTATAAGAGAAAGTTATATGAAGGAATACGGCAAGGACTCCATAGAGATACATGCCGATGCGATAAACGAAGACGACGTAGTGTTGCTCCACGACGATTTGCTTGCAACAGGCGGAAGCATGAAAGCCGCATACAACCTTGTCCAGAAGTTCCACCCCAAGGGAACATACATAAACTTCATAATAGAACTCACAAGCGAGGGGCTGAACGGAAGGTCAGAATTCGGTGAAAACATAGAAATAACCACACTTCTCAAACTCTGAAGCGCAATTAAACAAAAGCACATTCCTCCGGGGATGTGTTTTTGTTTTACCATCATAAGACTTTCCTCATCCTATTTGCGTTTTTCCTTAGACAAATGGCGAAAGAAACAGAAACAGAAAAAGAAAACAAGGAGCAGACAAGAGCCCGACTGATGGGCATTGTGCAAAACCTTCCGGACAGCCCTGGATGTTACCAATACCTTGATGAAAGCGGCACAATAATATATGTCGGCAAGGCGAAAAACCTGAAGAGACGAGTCTATTCATACTTTTCCAAGGTACACGACAACCGCAAAACGGCCATTCTTGTAAGCAAGATAAGGGACATAAAGTATATTGTGGTAAACAGCGAAGAAGACGCCTTACTCTTGGAAAACAATCTCATAAAACAATGGAGTCCGAGATACAACATATTGCTGAAAGACGGCAAAACGTACCCAAGCATCGTTGTCACCAACGAATTTCTGCCCCGAATATTCCAAACAAGAAAGATAAACAAGAAGTTCGGGACATACTTTGGCCCATACAGCCACGTCCCTACCATGTACGCGCTCCTCGACCTCATAAAGAGCCTGTATCCCATACGGCGCTGTCACGATGTCATCACTTCGGAAACCATCTCCAGACACAAGCACAAGGAATGTCTGGAATATCATATCAAGAATTGTAAAGCCCCGTGTGTAGGTTTCCAAGACATTGCTGAATACAAGAGAAACATTGAGGAAGCCACAGAAATACTAAAGGGAAACACGGCAGATCTGGAAAAGAAGCTGCTAAAGGAAATGCGGGATTTGTCGGAAGAACTGAGGTTCGAAGAGGCAGAGATGATAAGGAAAAAATATGTCCTGCTTGAAAATTACCGTTCCAGAAG
>CAVHCL010000049.1:0-15960 GCA_963634425.1 Bacteroidaceae bacterium | reverse complement strand
AGTTGGTAGAGCAATTGACTCTTAATCAATGGGTCCAGGGTTCGAGCCCCTGAGGGCGTACGATAGAGGATGGACTGTAAAGTTCATCCTTTTTTGCTTAAAAAGAAAATGACAAAACATAGTATAATATATCACAATGTACAGGACAAGGACGTGTGGTGAACTTCGTATCACCGATGTGGGCGAGAGGGTTACTCTCGCCGGGTGGGTGCAGAGCATCCACAATTTGGGCGCACTCACTTTCATAGATCTCAGAGACCGCTACGGCATTACACAACTGGCTTTCAACAATGACGTTTCAGATGATATGCGCCAGAAAGCTGCCAAGCTCGGCCGCGAGTTTGTACTGCAGGTTTCTGGAGTGGTGACCGAACGTTACAGCAAGAACCGCAACATACCCACAGGGGATATTGAGATTGTGGTGGAGACCCTCAATGTACTCAACGAGAGCGCGACACCACCGTTCACCATAGAGGAGAACAGCGACGGCGGCGACGACCTCCGTATGAAATACCGTTATCTCGATTTGCGCCGCCCGTGTGTCCGTCAGAACCTTGAACTGCGTCACAAGTTTGCGTTTGAGGTGCGCCGTTACCTTGACGAGCATGGATTTCTGGAGATTGAGACTCCCGTCCTTGTCAACAGCACTCCGGAGGGTGCGCGCGACTTTGTGGTTCCGAGCCGTATGAACCCGGGTCAGTTTTATGCCCTTCCGCAGAGTCCCCAGACATTGAAGCAACTGCTTATGGTGGCTGGAATGGACAGGTACTTCCAGATAGTGAAGTGCTTCCGCGACGAAGACCTCCGTGCCGACAGGCAACCCGAATTCACGCAGATAGACTGCGAGATGTCTTTCGTGGAGCAGGAGGACATTCTGCAGATGTTCGAGGGCATGAGCCGTCACCTGTTTAAGGCACTCAAGGGGATAGAACTCCCGCCTCTGCCACGCATGACATGGGCGGATGCCATGAAGTATTACGGCAGCGACAAGCCGGACACGCGCTTCGGCATGAAGTTTGTGGAACTGAAGAACACACAGCCGGACAACGCTTCACGCGAGACGGTGGACTCGCTCTTCCCCGATGGCTTCGGCGTGTTTGACTCAGCGGCTTACATAGGCGGAATATGCGCAGAGGGACAGGCTGTGTATACACGCAAGCAGATAGACCAACTTACGGAATTTGTGAAGCGTCCGCAAATAGGCGCAGCTGGACTGGTATACGCAAGGGTAGGTGCCGACGGCAGCGTTAAGAGTTCTGTAGACAAATTCTACCCGCAGGAGACGTTGCAGGCACTCAAGGACAAGATGGGCGCAAAGCCGGGCGACCTTATCCTCATACTCTCCGGCAACGATGCCATGAGGGTGCGCAAGCAACTCTGCGAACTGCGTTTGGAGATGGGAACGCGTATGGGACTGCGCGACAAGGACAAATACTCCTGCCTGTGGGTGGTGGACTTCCCTATGTACGAATGGAGCGACGAGGAGCAGCGTCTCATGGCTATGCACCATCCGTTCACCTCGCCCAAGCCCGAGGACATACACCTGCTCGACACAGACCCGGCCAGTGTGCGCGCCAATGCCTACGACATGGTTGTCAACGGTGTCGAAGTAGGTGGCGGCAGCATACGTATACACGATGCCAAGACACAACAGAAGATATTCGAGATTCTCGGCTTCACTCCCGAACAGGCACAACAGAAGTTCGGCTTCCTCATGAACGCTTTCAAGTATGGGGCACCGCCACACGGAGGACTCGCCTACGGGCTTGACCGCTTTGTGAGTCTCTTTGCCGGTCTCGACAGCATACGCGACTGCATAGCATTCCCTAAGAACAACAGTGGGCGCGACGTGATGCTCGACGCTCCTGGGGAGATAAGCAGGGAACAGCTCGACGAGCTCTGCATAGACGTGAGAAAACCGGAATAACGGTTTGTCATGCGCACAGGAAAAGCACGCCCCCGTGTCATCCGACCGGGGGCGTGCTGATGTAAAAAAAGGTAGTTCAATGCCGGTTCAGAACCAGTATGCGAGACCTACCTGCCAAGCGTTGTAGCGTCCGTTGGAGATGCGGTTGGCGAGGTCCAAGTTGTCAAACACTTCACAGGTCTTTCCGCATGCCACGTTGTAGTTGGCGTTTACCTGCAGGTGTTTGAAGAACGTGACTCCTGCTCCAAGGTTTACACTGAACACAGATTCCTTGAACACGGCGGTGTAAGACTCGGACGAGTCTTTCTTGTTCAAGTTAAAGCCCACTTGCGGACCTGCGTACGCAAACACTTTGAGCCAGTTGCCCACACCCACTCCGTAGCGTACGTTCACTGGGATGGCTATCTGCCGCTGACGTGTGGTGAGTCCGTCGGCTATCTCCACCGAGCGTTGGTCGTAGAGAGCTGACGCGTCCAGCCCCAAGCCTAAAAGCAACGGCACGTGCACAGTGGGTCCCACATAGAATCCGCTTCGGTTGTCTGCCTTGTAGATGTCCTTGCTCATTGAAAATTTTGTTAGGTTCACTCCTCCCTTGACACCAAGATTGACCTTTGCGGATACCTGGGCGGAAAAGAACAGGGCTGCTGCGAAAGCTGCCAAAGACAAGAATTTCTTCATACGCTTAGTGTTTTTGTTGTTTGTTAGTTTAATTCGTTGACACTCATCCACGACTCAGGAGGTAGTCCTTGAATGCGCCGAAGTCGTTGGGCATGGGCACACTCTTCTTCTCGCCACTCATGAAGGCTTTCAGCCGTGCCGGTATCTCCACATTGCCTCCGGTGATGCCGTCAACCACCTGCTTGAATTTGGCCGGATGGGCAGTCTCCAGGAAGAGGCTGGTCTCGCCCTCTGTGAGCCCTTCTTTCAGAGCCCTGTAACCGCAGGCTCCGTGAGGGTCGAGCAGGTATCCCGTAGACGACAGACATTCGCGCAAGGTGTCCGCAATCTGTTGGTCGGAGTATGCTGCACCCGATATGTCGGCGCATATAGCCTCGTGGCTCTTGCCGTAGAGGTCGTAGATGCGGGCGAAGTTACTGGGGTCGCCCACGTCCATGGCGTTGGCTATGGTGTGCACGCTCGCCCGCGGAGAGTAGCCCCCCGTACAGAGGTAGTTGTAGAAGATGTCGTTGGCGTTGTTGGCAGCGATAAAACGCTTGATGGGAAGTCCCATCCTCTTGCCAAAGAGAGCCGAGCAGATATTTCCGAAGTTGCCGCTTGGCACACATACCACCAAGTTGTCTGCCAACCCCATTCTCTTCATCTGTGCATACCCGTAGAAATAATAGAAGCTCTGTGGCAGGAAACGCGCCACGTTGATGCTGTTGGCACTGGTAAGCATCATCTTACCGGCAAGGTCTGCGTCCATGAAAGCGTTCTTGACAAGTCTTTGGCAGTCGTCAAACACGCCGTCCACTTCCACTGCGGTGACATTTTTGCCGAGTGTGGCAAACTGACATTCCTGTATCGGGCTCACCTTGCCTTTGGGATAAAGCACATAGACGCGTATTCCCTCCATGCCAAGGAAACCGTTAGCTACCGCACTGCCGGTGTCTCCGCTGGTGGCCACAAGCACGTTTACCGTTCCGTCGCCCTTACGCTCCACACAGCCCTTACGTGCGAAGTAACAAAGAAGGCGGGCCATGAAACGCGCACCCACATCCTTAAAGGCGAGGGTGGGGCCGTGGAACAGTTCCAGCGAATAGATGTTGTCCTCCACTTTCACGGCCGGGACATCGAAACTGAGAGTGTCACAGACAATATCCTTTAGGTCTTCCGCCGGTATGTCCTCTCCGAAAAACGAATCCGCCACACGGCAGGCAATCTCCTGGAATGTCAGGTTTTGTATGTTGGAGAAGAACTCCGCATCGAGGGGTTTTATGCGTTGGGGCATATACAAACCTCTGTCCTCGGCAAGTCCTTTGACTACCGCTTTCTCGAGAGAGGCAAGAGGAGCCTGCCCATTGGTGCTGTAATACTTCATGTTCAGTGGTTTTGAAGTGGTTGTTTCATAAATTCTCTTATAAACTCGTCGCCCTGCAGCATACCGTAACTGCCAAGGAGAGCTGCGCATTCGTCGAACGTCTGTACACCGTCGGGCTCTATGCCAGGATAATAAACGGCAAAAGGAACTGGCGCGGCGGTGTGGGTGCGTATGGCTACAGGCGTAGGATGGTCGGGCAACAAAGCTATGGCCACAGGTTCGTCCCACGACTTCACTTCGTCCATTATCGGGGCCAACAGACGGTGGTCGAGATTCTCTATGGTCTTCAGTTTCAGCTCCAGATTGCCGTCGTGTCCAGCCTCATCGCTTGCTTCCACGTGCAGGTACACGAAATCGTCGTTGCGGAGAGCCTCTATGGCCGCCGCCGCCTTTCCCTCGTAGTTGGTGTCCCAAAGCCCTGTGGCACCTTCCACGTCCACCACTCTCAGTCCGGCATATCTCCCGATGCCTTTGATAAGGTCGACGGCCGTGATTACCGCTCCGCTCTTTATCTGGGGGAACACGGCGGTAAGAGGAGTCATCTGGGGACGGTATCCACCTCCCCACGGCCAAATACTGTTGGCAGGATCAAGACCACGGCTTACCCTGTCGGTATTGAGAGGGTGTGAAGCCAAAAGTCTTTGACTCTCCAGTACAAGACTGACGAGCAGACGTGCCGTGTCTTCAGCCTCCGGCAGAGCAGCCTCCACCATGTGTTTCCTCCAAGGCTGTAAAGGTATGTCGTGTGGTGGCGTGCAAAGCACATGCTTGTTGCCGCCTTTTATGACAAGGAGATGACGGTACTGCACGCCTGTGTAAAAGTGCGCCTTGTCGCTGCCGAGACGGCTCTGAAGGTATTTGACAAGGATGTCCGCTTCTTCGGTCTCAAGTCTTCCGCACGAATGGTTCTTTAGCAAGTCGCCGTCAAGACATACGAGATTGCAACGCAGGGCAAGGTCATCGTCCGCCAGTTCCACTCCTATACTTGCAGCTTCAAGAGGTCCCCTGCCCTCGTACACCTTGTGCTGGTCGTAGCCGAGGATGCTGCTGTTGGCCACCTCGCTGCCCGGATGGAAACCGTCGGGTACTGTCTTCAACATTCCGCAACGTCCGCAACGTGCCAGTGTGTCGAAGTGTGGCGTGTCGGCATATTGGAGCAAAGTCTTCCCGCCGAGAGAGTCCACAGGGATGTCCGCCATGCCGTCGCCAAGTACTATTATGTGTTTCATTGTTTACATTATGATATATACGTGTCAAGGGACTTTGAGGATTTTGAAATCCCATGCACAGGATTTTCTTCCGCTTCTCCTCAGGTGTGAGCGTTACGCCAGACTCATGATGTCGGCGAACACGCCGGCGGCTGTCACCGAAGCGCCTGCTCCGTAGCCCTGTATAAGCATGGGATATTCCTTGTAACGTTCTGTGGTGAGCATCACCACATTGTTGCTTCCCTCAAGCACATAGAACGAGTGGTCGCTGTCAAACTCTTCCAGTGAGACGCTTGCGTGTCCGTCCAGAAAACGCGCCACGAAACGCCATACCTTGTGTTTGCTTTCCAGTGTCCTACGGCGCTCTTCAAAATCAGCGTCAAGCGAAGGAAGGTTTTTCCAAAAGTCCTCCAGACTGCCGTCAAAAAACTCCTGCGGTATGAAGAGTTTGGCCTCCACGTCCTCTTGGCTTATCTCGTAGCCAGCCTCGCGGCACAGTATCACCAACTTTCGTATCACATCCTTGCCGCTCAGGTCTATGCGTGGGTCAGGTTCGCTGTACCCCATCTCCTTAGCCATCCTTACAGTCTGCGAGAACGGAATCTCACTGCTGATGGTGTTGAAGATGAAGTTGAGCGTTCCGCTCAGTACGGCTTCTATGCGCAAAATCTTGTCGCCGCTGTTGCACAGGTCGTTGATGGTTCGTATGATGGGCAGTCCGGCTCCCACGTTGGTCTCAAAGAGAAACTTGACTCCCCGTTTCTTGGCTATTTCCTTCAGCTCGCGGTAGTTGGCATAGTCGCTGCTGGCTGCAATCTTGTTAGCCGCCACCACATTGATGTTGTGTGAGAGGAAATCCCTGTAAAGTCCAGCCACCTCGGCACTGGCGGTACAGTCGACAAACACGCTGTTGAAGATGTTCATGCCTATCACCTCGTCGTGCAGACGTTCCATGCTGCTGGCTTCCGCTTCGTTGAGCCGCTCGCGGTAATTGGAGAGTTCTATGCCTTCGCGGCAGAACATGGCCTTGTGTCCGCTTGCTATGCCCACCACGTTGAGCTTCAGGCGCAATTCGCGCATGAGTTTCTCGCGCTGGTGGCATATCTGTTCCAACAGACTGCCTCCCACAGTGCCCACTCCGCATACGAAAAGGTTGAGCACTTGGTATTCGCTCAAGAAAAACGAGTCGTGTATAACGTTGAGAGCCTTGCGGAGATAGTCTTGGCAGATGACGAACGAGATGTTGGTCTCACTGGCTCCCTGGGCACACGCAATGACACTGATGCCGTTGCGGCCGAGAGTGCCGAACAACTTGCCGGCGATACCTGGGGTGTGCTTCATGTTCTCTCCCACCACCGCCACAGTGGCAAGTCCCTCCTCGGCGCGCATGGGGAACATGGAGCCATCCTCTATCTCCTTGGCGAACTCCTCGTCGAGCACACGGCACGCCTCACTGGCATCCACGTCGCGGACTCCTATACTGCTGCTGTTCTCGCTGGAAGCCTGGCTTACCATGAACACCGAAATGCCGTTGTCCGCCAAGCATGTGAAGATACGGCGGTTGACACCTATCACGCCCACCATGGAAAGTCCGGACACCGTTATGAGGGACGTTCCCTTGATGCTTGAGATCCCCTTGATGCTGCGGCTGTCGTCCTTGACCTCGTCTTTGATGATGGAGCCAGGCGCTTCCGGGTTGAAAGTGTTCTTCACCAATATGGGTATATGCTTCTTGCACACTGGATATATGGTGGGGGGATATACCACTTTGGCACCGAAGTTGCAAAGCTCCATGGCCTCTATGTAGCTGAGTTCCGGTATCACGTACGCCGAACTGATGACACGTGGGTCTGCCGTCATAAACCCGTCCACATCAGTCCAAATCTCCAGTACGTTGGCATCGAGAGCCGCCGCTATGATGCTGGCGGTGTAATCGCTGCCGCCACGGCCGAGATTTGTGATTTCGCCACTGTGGACATCCGTGCTTATAAACCCGCCCACAAGACTGACATGGGGGATGTTCTTCCAGTTGTCGCGCACAAGGTTGTATGTCACTTCCTTTGCCAACCTGCTGCGTCCGCCCTTGACCTCAGTCTTTATGAAGTCGCGGCTGTCAAACCACTCTGCTCCGTTGACAAGTGCCGCCACTATGCGGCTGCTTATACGTTCTCCGTACGACACTATAGCGGCCTGTGTCTTGCTGCTGAGGTCACGGATGAGGAACACTCCCTGGTAAATGCTCCGCAACTCTTCAAGAAGAGCCTTCACCACCACCATAAGCGTGTCTTTGTCCTTGCCGGCAGGCATAACGCCGTTTATCATGTCCTCGTGACGCTCCACTATCTCCCAAAACATCTTGTGGTAGAGAGGGTCTCCCTCCACTGCCATCTGTCCTGTTTTGATAAGCTTGTCTGTGATGCCTCCCAACGCACTTACAACCACTATCACGGGTTCTGTCTGTGCCTCAACAATCTTTTTCACGCTAAGTATACTCGCCACGGACCCCACGGAGGTTCCGCCAAACTTCAAGACTTTCATTCTTCTGGTAACTCTACAACAGTTATTTCGCGCACAAAAGTAACAATAAAATCCCATATATCGGCGATGTTGAAATTTATTTTCATACATTTGTGGGAAAGAATGACATTATGACACAAGAAATATCGGTAAGAATACCGCCCGAAGCGGCATTCGACGAACGCAGCATCATGGCTTACCTGAAAGAGGAGACTGGCACAGAGGCTTCCGCCGTGAGGGTGTTGAAGAGAAGCATAGATGCCAGGCAACGTTCCATATATGTGAACCTTACTCTGCGCATATACAAAGACGAGGAACCGGAGGAAGCGGAATACACTCCCACGGAATACCGCGACGTGAGCGGTGGCAAGGACGTGGTGGTGGTGGGCGCTGGTCCGGGAGGACTTTTTGCGGCACTGCGGCTGATAGAACTCGGACTGCGCCCCGTGGTGGTGGAAAGAGGAAAGAATGTAAGGGAGAGAAAGAGAGATTTGGCACGGATACGCACAGAGCAAGCCGTAAATCCCGAGAGCAACTATTCCTTCGGCGAGGGGGGGGCAGGAGCGTACAGCGACGGCAAACTGTACACAAGAAGCAAAAAACGAGGCAACGCCGAGAAGATACTGAACGTGTTCGTACAGCACGGAGCCAATCCCAACATATTGGCGGACGCGCATCCGCATATAGGTACCGACAGGCTGCCGCGTGTGATAGAGAATATGCGCAACACCATACTGAGATGCGGAGGCGATGTGCATTTCCAGACTAAGATGACAGGTCTCGTAGTCCGGAACGACAAAGTCTGCGGCATAGAAACGGAGCATCCCGAAAGAGGAACGCGTACCATGATGTCCAATGCTGTGATACTGGCCACAGGACACAGTGCCCGCGACGTATACCGCTGGCTTGCCGCACACGGCATAGAGATGGAGGCCAAGAGTTTGGCGGTGGGAGTGCGACTTGAGCATCCAGCACAGTTGATAGACCGGATACAGTATCACAGCAAGGCCGGAAGGGGCAGATGGCTGCCAGCCGCCGAATACAGCTTGACACAGCAGGTGGACGGGCGCGGAGTATACAGTTTCTGCATGTGTCCCGGAGGATGCGTGGTACCTGCGGCAAGCGGACCGGAACAAATAGTGGTGAATGGCATGAGCCCAAGCGCGCGCAACGGCAAATGGAGCAACAGCGGCATGGTGGTGGAGACGAGAGTGGAAGACATAGCCGGAAAATACGCGCCGGACGACCCTCTTTGCATGATGCGCTTTCAGGAAGACTTGGAACGCCTGTGCTGGCAACAGGGCAACATGAAGCAGACGGCTCCCGCACAGAGAATGAGCGACTTCGTGAAAGGCCGGCTCAGTGCAGATCTTGACGAAAGTTCTTATGCACCGGGACTGTTGGCAAGCCCGCTTCATTTCTGGATACCTGATTTTGTCGGCGGCAGACTGAGAAAGGCTTTCGAGGTGTGGGGAAGGCAGAAGCCGGGCTTTCTCACCGACCATGCCACGGTGATAGGTGTGGAGACAAGGACAAGCAGCCCGGTAAGGATAGTGAGGGACGGACTTACGTTGCAGCACATACGTCTGAAAGGACTGTTCCCCTGCGGCGAAGGCGCGGGTTATGCGGGAGGGATAGTCAGTGCTGGAGTAGATGGTGAGCGATGCGCCGATGCCGTCAGCCAAACAATTCTCTGACAGCCTCGGACACCCGCCGCACTCCAGTCACTTGTATGTCGTAGTTGTCCGTCCGGATGCTGCCCACGTTGGCGGCAGGCACTAAGATGCGACGGAAACCCAGTTTCTGCGCTTCGGAGATACGTTGTTCTATGCGCGGTACGGGGCGTATCTCTCCGCTCAGCCCCACCTCTCCGGTTACACACACGTCTGAGTCAATGGGAGCGTCCACATTGCTGCTGAGCACTGCGGCTATAACGCCAAGGTCGATGGCAGGGTCTGTAACCCTGATGCCTCCGGCTATGTTGAGGAAGACATCTTTTGCGGCAAGTTTGAACCCAACCCTTTTCTCCAACACGGCAAGCAACATATTGAGTCGTCTGCCGTCAAACCCTGTGGTGCTGCGCTGTGCGGTGCCGTAGGCAGCGGTGCTGACAAGAGCCTGCGTCTCTATCATGAAAGGACGCACTCCCTCCACCGCACAGGCTATCGCCACCCCCGACAGTCCCTCGCGGTTGTCGGTGAGCAACAGTTCGCTGGGGTTGGACACCTGTCTCAGCCCCTCTTGCCTCATCTCGTATATTCCCAGTTCGCTGGTGCTGCCGAAACGGTTCTTTATACTCCGCAGTATGCGGTACATATAATGTTGGTCGCCCTCAAACTGAAGAACCGTGTCCACTATATGTTCCAAGACTTTAGGCCCTGCCAGAGAGCCTTCCTTGTTGATGTGCCCTATCAGCAGGATGCTCACCCCACCGCCTTTGGCATAGCGGAGAAGGCTGGCGGCGCACTCCCTTATCTGCGAAAGGCTGCCAGGGGACGATTCCACGCTCTCCGTCTGTATGGTCTGTATGGAGTCTATCACCACGAGGTCTGGCTGTATGTTCTCTATCTGTACGAATATCTGCTCAAGGGATGTCTCGCACAGTATCAGCAGGTCAGACATTAACTCGCCAAGTCTGTCGGCGCGCAACTTTATCTGCCTTGCACTTTCCTCACCGCTCACATACAACACTCTCCTCCCTCTCAGGCGAAGCACTGTCTGGAGCACCAAAGTGCTCTTGCCTATGCCGGGTTCGCCGCCCAAAAGCAAAAGGCTTCCCGGAACCAAGCCGCCGCCGAGCACACGGTTGAGCTCCGCATCGCCCATATCCATACGCGGCTCTTCGTCGGCACGTATGTCGGCAACCTGGACTGGGGCAATATGTCTGTCGTGCTCCGCTCCGGCAGCTTTCAAAGCGGCACGCGTGGCGGACGAGGCGGGTTTTTCGGCACGGACGGTCATCTCCTTCATGGTGTTCCATCTGTTGCACGAGGGGCACTTGCCCACCCATCTCAGACTCTCCTGTCCGCAGTAGTCGCAGACGTATACCGTCCTGTCTTTAGCCATCGGGCGCAAATTTTCAATATCCCAGTTCCCTCACTATGGAGCTTATCTGCTTCATGGTTGTAAGCCTTGTGGGGACGAGTGGCAGGCGCAACACGTTCTCTATCATGCCCATTTCGGAGAGCATTGCCTTTACTCCTGCCGGATTGCCGTCCACGAAAAGGAGTTTGAAGAGTTCCGTAAATTTGTGGTGTATGCTGAGTGAGGTGCTGTACTCCCCTTTGATGGCAAGTCTCACCATACGGCTGAACTCGGCTGGAAGTGCGTTGCCTATGACGCTTATCACGCCCACGGCCCCAAGCGTGATGAGAGGGAAGGTGATGCCGTCGTCACCGCTTATGACATCGAAATTGGCTGGCTTGTTCTTTATGATGTCGTCCATCTGCGTGATGTTGCCGCTCGCCTCCTTGATGGCCACTATGTTGTCAAAGTCGCGTGCCAGGCGCAGAGTGGTGTCGGCTGTCATGTTCACTCCCGTACGTCCCGGCACGTTGTACAGTACCACCGGCACCTTGCTGGCGCGCGACACTGCCGCAAAATGCTGGTAAAGCCCCTCCTGCGACGGCTTGTTGTAATACGGGCACACGCTCAGCACTCCGTCTATCCCCTCAAAGTCCATAGTCTGCAGATTGTGCACCACCTCGGCCGTGCAGTTGCCGCCGCACCCCATCAGCAAAGGCACTCTGCCAGCCACTCTTTCCACGAGATGAGTCTTGAGCTGCTGCTTTTCGTCAGAAGTGAGCGTAGGAGTTTCTGCGGTAGTTCCCATGATGCACAAGAAGTCTATGCCACCCTTTATCTGGTATTCCACCAAGCGGTTGAGTGCGTTAAAGTCTATGGAACCGTCGCCCTTGAAAGGAGTGACGAGAGCGACCCCCAACCCCTTGAATTTGTTTTGCGCCATAAATGTCATCTTGATAAAAATACCTTGCAAAAGTAGCACATTTTTCACGTTCCGCCAAAAAGGAGATTACTTTTTCTTGTCTCTATACGATTTATTGTATAATTTTGTCCATGAAACAATATACGACAAATTCATGACCGAGCAAGAAGAAATCATGCGTCTCCGGGAGGAGTTGCACAGGCACAACCACAATTACTATGTTCTTAATTCTCCAGTCATTTCAGACCAGGAGTTCGACGCGCTTATGCACAGGCTCCAGAGTCTGGAAGACAGGCACCCGGAAATGGAAGACAGCAACAGCCCCACACGCAGGGTAGGCTCCGACCTCAACAACGAGTTTGTCACCGTCAGGCACAAGCGTCCCATGCAGAGCCTCGCTAACACTTACAGCAAGGAGGAGGTCAGCGAATTCTACAGGCATATACAGGAATGGCTGCATAACACAGACTTTGAGATATGCTGCGAGCTGAAGTTCGACGGACTGAGCATCAGCCTCACATACGAACAGGGCAGACTTGTGAGGGCGGTGACCAGGGGAGACGGCACACAGGGCGATGATGTGACGAACAACGCGCGCGCCATAAAGAGCATACCCCTGCAGCTGAGCGGAGAGGGCTATCCGCCAGAGTTCGAGATACGTGGCGAAGTGCTCATGCCTTGGGAGTCGTTCGACAGGCTCAACATGGAAAGGGAGAAGGAAGGGGAGCAGTTGTTCGCCAACCCGAGAAACGCCGCAAGTGGCACGCTCAAGAGCAAGAATCCCGAAACCGTGGCACGGCGCGGACTGGATGCGTACCTCTACTTCGTGTTGGGCGACGGCATCAACCTCGACGGGCATTACAGCCGTCTGCAGGAAGCCAGAAAATGGGGTTTCAAGATAAGTCCGCACATGAAGCTGGCCAAGAGCCTTGACGAGATATACGGGTTCATAGACTATTGGGACACGGAGCGCAAGAACCTGCCCATAGCCACAGACGGCATAGTGCTGAAGGTAAACTCCATAGCACAGCAGAACGCCTTGGGCATGACATCCAAGAGCCCGAGGTGGGCCATAGCCTACAAATTCCAAGCGGAGCAGGCGGAAACCACACTGAGGCAGGTGGTGTTCCAGGTGGGGCGCACCGGTGCCGTGACTCCAGTGGCCAACATGGACCCTGTGCAGTTGGCGGGGACACAGGTGCGGAGAGCCACACTGCACAACGCCGACGTGCTGGCATCGCTCAACTTGCATGTGGGAGACCGTGTGCTGGTGGAGAAGGGGGGAGAGATAATACCCAAGATTACGGGCAAGGCTTGTCCCTCCATGCCGGATGCCGTGCCCATACGCTTCATCTCCAGGTGTCCCGTGTGCGGCTCAACTCTCGTCAGATACGAAGGCGAGGCGGCAAGCTATTGCCCCAACGAGACTGGGTGTCTGCCGCTGGTGCTCGGGAGGATAGAGCACTTCATAAGCAGGAAAGCAATGAACATCAATTCCCTTGGACCGGAAACAGTGGACGAATACTACAGGCAGGGACTGATAAAGGACGCTTCCGACCTGTACTACCTTAAGGAGAAACAACTGCTCTCGCCCACGGCAGGCGACCAAAAGGGCGTAAGAAAAATACTGAAAAGCATAGAAGACAGCAAGGCCGTGCCTTTTGAGAGGGTGTTGTACGCCATAGGCATCCGGTTTGTGGGCGAGACGGCAGCCAAGACGTTGGCGAGGTACTACGGAAACATGGACTCCCTGGCGGAGGCTTCCATAGCAAGCATGACGGAAATCAACGGCATAGGCAACGTTATTGCCGGCAGCGTGGTGAAATATTTCTCGGACGAGAGGAACAGGACATTCCTGCAAAAGCTGAAGGAGTGCGGACTGAGCATGTCTCTGTCAGAAGAGCAGAGAGAGTCACGGAGCGACAAGCTGAAGGGCATGAGCATAGTCATCAGCGGAGTGTTTGCGCACCACAGCCGCGACGAGTACAAAGCCATGATTGAGCAACACGGAGGAAACAACGCGGGGAGCATCAGCGGCAAGACATCGTTCGTCCTGGCTGGCAGCAACATGGGACCCGCCAAATTGGAGAAAGCCGGCAAACTGGGAATACGGATAATGAATGAGGAAGAGTTCCTCGCCCTGTTGCAGCAATAGGATGTGCTGTCACATCATTCCACAGTGACGGATTTGGCCAGATTTCTCGGCTGATCCACGTTTTTTCCCTTGTTGACGGCAATGTAATAGGCCAGCAGCTGCAACGGCACCGCTGCCACTATCGGTGTCAGGCACTCTGGCACTTCGGGTATTTCCAGAGTGTAGTCGGCGAGGTGTTCCATGGAGCGGTTGCCTTTGCTGACGATGGCTATGACAGAGCCTCCCCTTGATTTCACCTGCTGCACGTTGCTGATAATCTTGTCGTAAAGGGAATCGCTGGGGGCTATGATGACCGTGGGCATCTCGTTGTCGATAAGAGCTATGGGACCGTGTTTCATCTCAGCTGCCGGATACCCCTCGGCATGGACGTACGATATCTCCTTCAACTTCAATGCGCCCTCCAGTGCCGTAGGATAGTTATAACCGCGTCCAAGGTACAGGAAGTTGTGGGCAAAGGTGTAGATGCGCGACAAGTCCTTGATGGCACCGTCCAGTTTCAACACCTCCCCGATGGTCTCCGGAAGCCTCCGCAAGGCCTTCGTTATCTTCTCCACCGTTTCTGGAGCCACAGTTCCGCGCATCTGTCCGGCACAAAGTGCGAGAAGTGTGAGTACCGTCACCTGCCCTGTGAACGCTTTCGTTGATGCCACGCCTATCTCCGGCCCCACATGGATGTAGGTGCCCGAGTCTGTGTCGCGGGGGATGGACGCTCCCACCACGTTGCAGATGCCGTACACGAAAGCTCCCTTGCTTCTTGCCAGATGGATGGCGGCAAGGGTGTCCGCCGTCTCCCCGGACTGGGAAATGGCTATCACCACGTCCCTGTCGGTGATGTAAGGACATCCGTAGCGGAACTCGGAGGCATACTCCACCTCCACTGAAATACTGCACATCTCCTGAATGACGCGTTTGCCTATCAGAGCGGCGTGCCACGAAGTGCCGCAGGCCACTATGACGATGCGGTTGGCGTTGACAAACCTTTCCCTGTTCTCTATCACCCCAGAGAGCACCACGCGCCTGCAGTCGTCAGTTATGCGTCCGCGTATGCAGTCGCGCAGCGTGTCGGGCTGCTCAAATATCTCCTTCAGCATGAACGTGTCGTAGCCGCCTTTCTCCAACTGCTCCACGCTCATCTTCAGGGTGCGTATGTCCAACTTGGAGGGCGTGCCGTCCTCTATGGACTGCACCTCCAGAGGCGCGTCTCTGCGTATTACCGCCATCTCGTTGTCGTTGAGGTATACCACCTTGTCTGTGAAGCCTACGATGGGCGTGGCGTCCGAAGCGATGAACGTCTCGCCGCCGCCGAGACCTATGACCAACGGGCTGCTCTTCCTTGCGGCAACAAGCATATCAGGACATCCTTTCTCCATCACCGCTATGGCGTACGCGCCCTCCACCTGCTTCAAAGCCTCCTTCACGGCATCGGGCAGACTGCACCCGTTGCTTCGTTTCACATATTCTATCAGCTGCACCAGCACCTCTGTGTCCGTGTCGCTGACAAATGTGTACCCGTGTTGCGCCAACGCCTTCTTCAACACGGCATAGTTCTCTATGGTGCCGTTGTGGACAAGGGCTATAGTCCCGTCTTGCGATACATGGGGGTGCGCATTCACATCGTTGGGCTCGCCGTGTGTCGCCCAACGCGTATGGGCTATGCCGAGGCCGCCCTCTATGTCCTTCCCTGCCACGCTCGCCTTCAAGTTCGCAACCTTGCCTCTCGACTTGTACACATTAAGCGTGCCGTCTTCTTTCTCTATTGCCACTCCGGCACTGTCGTACCCTCTGTATTCCAACCGGTGCAACCCATGGACCAATATATCATATGCACGTTTTCTCCCTATATATCCTACTATACCACACATAAAACCTTAAATAAGGGCACTGCTAATCCGACATTTCAAAACGCCGCAGACAAGACACCACATGGAATCGTCCACGGACATACCACTACGGGAATTTCACTTGCCACAGTGCTACATAAAAACAGGTTGAAATCCGAATGGTGCTGCAAAAGTACAAAGAAAAACCGTTTTCACACATATTTTATCAAGTTTTTTCCGGTATGAGTGTGCTTTTGAAAGTTTCTATGATTGGCTTTTGTGCCACTCTCACGGCAGTTTTTATGGGGTCGCATGGCTGTACAGGCAAGGATTCTATGCCTGTACA
>CAVHCL010000048.1:0-15840 GCA_963634425.1 Bacteroidaceae bacterium | reverse complement strand
TCTACGATTGTACAACGGGGTTTCTATGATTGGCTTTTGTGCCACTCTCACGGCAGTTTTTATGGGGTCGCATGGCCGTACAGGCAAGGATGCTATGCCTGTACAGCCAGGGAAAACGTGTTTCCCGGCTCACGGTTTTTCTGAACGAAACTGAACGAGACATGAACGAAACTGAACGAGACATGAACGAAACTGAACAGGGAATGAATATCCGACGAATTACGACGGATTTCGGTCAGATTCTTGAATTCCTTCCATTCACAGCGGGCATTCTCTTGCGGGTACTCACGGCGGAGGTATTGTTGCAGTTCGAGTTCGAGCATGAACAATTTTAGCCCGAAGCTTTGTGAGGCTTCGGGCTAAAATTATTCCACATGGGCTTTCAGCACCAAGTCCACGGTGTCGGGTCGTTTGGGCAGGAAGATGCGGTAGCC
Organism: Bacteroidaceae bacterium; assembly: GCA_963634425.1. Classification (GTDB taxonomy): domain Bacteria; phylum Bacteroidota; class Bacteroidia; order Bacteroidales; family Bacteroidaceae; genus Physcousia. Next base: position 15,406 of record CAVHCL010000048.1, on the reverse strand, counting down.
GTCCTGCTCGGTCTGTACGTTGAGGCGTTCGCCTCCGTTGAGTGTGCAGACGTTGCTGAGGGTGTGTCCCTTGAGCGGCACGAAGAACGACAACGGTCCGCCGTTGATGCGGTGCAGTCCCTCGTTTATCACTTGCCCGTCTTTTTCCTTGTTGAGTATGTGTATGTACAGCGTCTTGCCGTCTTGTGTGGTCACTCCCCAGTCCTGTGGCGGCACCAGTCCTCCGCGGGTGTTGTATATGCTGCGGCTGTGCGTGTCCATGAACTTGCCCACGTGTTCCAGCACTTTCACGGCCTGTGTGGGCAGTTGTCCGTCGGGACGCGGCCCCACGTTGAGGAGGAAGTTGGCGTTGCGTCCGGCTGCTTGAACCAGACGGCGTATCACCTCGTCGCCGCTCTTGTAGTTGGTGTCGGTGATGCTGTAGCCCCAGGTGTTGTTCATGGTCATGCAGGTCTCCAACGCCACTTGGCTGCTGACCTTCTGCTCTCCGGAGAAACCTGCGGTGTTCTCCCCAGGGAGGTCTTGCTCGAAGAGCTGTATGTCCTCAGCGTCTACCGGCGAGCCGTGGTGGTTGTTGCCGATGAGGCATTTGGGCTGCAGCTTCTTGATGAGAGCGTACTGCTCGTCGAGCTGCCAGTCGAACCCTTCCTCCTTGTGGTCCCACATGCCGTCGAACCAGATGGCTCCTATCGGGCCGTAGTTGGTGAGGAGTTCGGTGATCTGCCTGTTCATGAAGGCGAAGTAGCTCGCCCAGTTGGTGGCGCTCTCGTCGTGAGGCAGGTTCTTGCTGGTGCTGCCCAAGGGATAGTCGGTACGATACCAGTCCATGTGGCTGTAGTAGAGGTGCAGCTTCAGCCCTTGCTCGGCACAGGCGGCGGCGAGGTCTTTGAGTATGTCGCGCCTGTAGGGTGTGGCTTTCGTCACGTTGTAGTCGCTGGCCTCGCTGTCCCACATGGAGAACCCGTCGTGGTGACGCGACGTGAAAGTGACATACTGCGCTCCCGCCTCCTTGAAGATCTGCGCCCATTCCTTTGCGCTGAACCACGATGGACAGAAGCCTCCTGCCAGATACGAATATTCGTCACGGTCGATGTGTCTTTGGTACATCACCCATTCTCCGTCGGCGAGCATGGAGTAGATGCCCCAGTGGATGAAGATGCCGAATTTGCGGTTCTGGAATTCCTCTCTCAGTTTTCTCGTGTTGTCGTCGGGAACCACCATGGGCTGTGCCAGGACAGTTCCGGCAAGCAGCGTCAGCAGCACTGCCGTAACGGTTTTCCGCAGTTCTCTCATATAAGGATGGCGTGTGTGGGGGTTAGAACATATTGTCGGGGTACTGCCCTTCGGCGTGCAGACGTGCCAGTTTCTCCACCACTCCGGGACGGTCTTCGGGGTATGTGACACCGAACCATTTGGATGTGGTGGGCAGAACCTCGCACGTGGCCTTGCCGTTCTTGATGAGGTAGTCCACCATGAGCGGTATGAAGAATTCCGACTTGAGGTTTTCCTGGTTCTTGGGGTCGGAGAGGAATGTCTTGAAGTATTCTTCGCTGTAGCTGAAGTAGTCGGGGGTGAAGCCCCAGAAGTTCATGGAGCAGGGAGTGTTGTCAGGGATGGCCACCCATTTCCCGTCCTCGTCGAGGTACTCCACCACGCCGTTGCGCCGCTCTATCTTAGTGCGCTCCACAACGTCGGTGAGCATATGTGTGGCTTCGTCGTTGGCGCAGATGCCGCGGCTCACCGTACCGCTCTCTGAGAGTGTGTTGCTTACGCTGAAGCCCACCATGGCGTATTTGCCGGTGCTGCCTTCGGGCAATTCGGAGAGGAACTTGCCCATCACCATGAATGCGTCCCTGTCGTAGAAGTCGTCGCAGTTGAGTACGGCGAAAGGCTCTTTGATGATATCCTTACCCATGAGCACCGCATGATTGGTGCCCCAAGGTTTTTGTCTGCCCTCGGGTACTGTGAAGCCTTCGGGCAGTGCGTCCAGCGACTGGAAGCACAACTCGCAGGGAATGTGTCCCTCGTATCTGCTGAGTATCTGTGTGCGGAACTGCTCTTCGAAATCACGGCGGACAACCCATACTATCTTGCCGAATCCTGCCCGGATGGCATCGTAGATGCTGTAGTCCATAATACTCTGACCTTGGGGACCCAACGTGTCCAACTGCTTCAGACCGCCGTAGCGGCTTCCCATACCTGCTGCTAAAAGGAACAATGTAGGTTTCATGCTTTTCTTATTATATTTACGTTAATGTTAATGTGTTAATGATGTCGAAACGATGTTTCCGACGGCAAAGGTACTCTTTTTTCTTGTATCTCGGCGCATTTTCTGTGTCTTTATTCCTTTTTGCCGCCATTTTACTCTGAGGTATTATTGGGAGTCGGCTCCATTGTCTGCCAGCGTCATAAGGGCGATGTCGTATTTCAGCGGGTCTTGGCGGTCCCAGTTGCGGAAGATTTCCGTGAGTTGGGTGCAGGCTTTCCAATTGGCTTGCTTGACGGTCAGCAGCGGTGAGGCGAGCCGGCATACATGCACGTCCATGACGGCGTAGAGTCGGTCTTGCGGCCATAGCCGCCAAAGTCCCAGGTCGGGACTCTCGTGTCTTATCATCCAACGCAGGAACATACAGATGCGTTTGCACGCCGACTTGTACGGCGTGCCCAACCGTGCCGGTGCGAGCCATCCGGCAAGAGTCGTTATGCACTCCTCTATGGTGAGCCCTGCCAAAGCGTCCTCCATGGTGGGATGGCTTCCAATGCCTTGCCGTATGCGTCGGCACAGAACCTTGAATGTGGCGGTGTTGAGCGTACGGTAGACGCATCCGTTGCGTGCGTGCGCATAGCTGTTTTCGTAAAGACCGTCCATGATGAAAGCGGAGGGCTTCCACAACATCTCGTCAGCCAACATACGGCGTGCGGCGGTGCGTATGGCTTTACGGTTGCCCCATGTGATGACCGCCACCAACAAGGCACCCAACTCTATATCGAGCTGGGTGACTTGGTGTTCTGCGAGTTCGTAAACTATGCCGCAGGGGTCGGTCTGGAGGAAACGCTCTTTGCAGAACCTCTCGGTGTAGAGCGCATCCAGAGTCTGTTTGTCTATGATCATGCCGGACGCGTCAGAGTTCCTTGATGTAAAGGTCGCGGAACTGCACTTTGCTGCCGTGTGCCTGCATTTCTATCTGTTCCTTGGGGAAGATGGGTTGCGAACGGTCCCAATAGTTTTCCAACACCACGTTGTCCACCACTGTGACACCGTTGAGGACTACTGTTACCCGGTCGCCCCGCATACGTATGAGGAATGTGTTCCATTCGCCCAACCGGTTGTCCGCCACGCAGATAGGCTTGCTCTCGTTCTTCTGGTTGTTGTAGAGTCCGCCCGATCCCACCTCGGCACCCACGTTGGTGCGTCTGATATCCCATATCTGCACCTGTGGTGTGCCCCTCAGGTATACGCCAGCGTCGGGCTCGGCTCCGTTGGGGTCGAGCCGCCAGTCTACGGTCATCTCGAAGTCGGCGTACTGCTTTACGGTGCAAAGGTTGTCGTACCCTGTGCCCACGTAAGTGAGGAGTCCGTCCTCCACCACCCAGTCTTTGTCCATCTGAACGTCGGCCTTCTTCTGTGCCTCCTGCATTTGGGCTTCAGTCATACGCGAGCGTGCTATGGGGTTTTCCACCAGTCCTTTCCATCCGGTGAGGTCTTTGCCGTTGAACATACTCACGTATCCCTTTTCCTTGGTGTCGGCGTTGGCGAGCCAAGTCTTCACCGCCTTGCGGGTCTTCTTGTCGAGCAGCGGCAAGGCTTGTGTGAGCAGGGCGCGTGTGTCTTCTCCGTTGTACGAGGGGTTCTGCAGTGCTATGTCCGCCACGGCTTTGGCCGCGGCTTCGGCAACCTGTGTGTCCTCCATGTACCGGGAGGCGTACATCATGGCCTGGTATGTGCCTGTGCCTGCTATGAGGTGCAGAGTGGAGCGCAAGGTTTGTGCGTCGCGGCTCTGCTCCATGATGTGGCGCAGTGCTATGAGTTGGTTTTCCGGCGTAAGGTCTTGTGCTTGTGCAGGAACAAACGTGATGCCGGCGAGCAGGAATGCGCCTGCCGCTGTCATGTGTCTGATTATTCTTCGCATAGTTCTGTAAGTATTCCTATTGTTGATTTTGGATGCAGGAATGCGATGTGCAGTCCGTCAGCTCCGTTGCGCGGAGCCTTGTCTATGAGACGTATTCCCTTCTCGTCGCACAATGCCAAAGCCTCTTTCACGCCGTCTTCTACCTTGAAGGCTACGTGGTGCACGCCTTTGCCGCCGTTGTCGAGGAACTTCTGTACGGTGCTCTCCGGGCATGTGGGTTCCAACAGTTCTATCTTCACCTCGCCCACTTTCAAAAATGCCGTCTTTACCTTCTGGTCTTCCACTGTCTCTGTCTTGTACACTTCCAGGCCCAGTACGTCCTGGAAATAAGGCAATACGGCATCGATGCTCTGTACGGCGATGCCAAGATGCTCAATACGTGAAATTTTCATTTCCTTTTGTTGTTTTTTTAAGTGTGTTAACTAAATATGTTGTCTGTGTGTGCAAATATATGGACTTTTATGTTGTTGTCCAAGGTTTCTGCCTAAAATTCCAGCAAAAGACGGGCATTTAACATACGTCCGGTGAGGTAGTTCGGCACGGCGTATTGCCTGTCGCTGATGTCTGTGACCCAATAGTACCCGCTGACATTGTTGAGGTCGAAGACGTTGAAACAGTCAATGCCCAGCCAAAGGTTGCGTATGGCGTTGCGCCGCAGGTGCCGGTCTTCATTGTCTATCACACGGTAGTTCATGCCCAAGTCCACACGTTTGTATGCAGGGGTGCGGAATGCGTTCCGCTCGAGTCCGGTGTGCGGCGGTCCGAACGGCAGACCGTCGGCGAAACTTGCCTTGAGGTTCATCTTCCATCTTGTAGTGCCCGGAAAGTAGTCGCTGAAGAAGAAGCTCATGTTGTACCTTTGGTCTGTGGGCTGTGGTATGCTTTTCCCGTTGAGGTTCATTTGCGCTTTCATTACGCCGAAACTTATCCACGAGTCTGTACCGGGCACGAACTCTCCGTAGAGCTTCACATCGGCTCCCACCACGAAGCCGCTGGCGCAGTTGTTGCCGTAGTAGACAATCTTCACGTTGTCCACGTTGTAAGGATTCAGGTTGCCTTGCGCCTTGTAGTATGTCTCGGCGGTGAGTTTGAAAGGCCGTCCGGCCATCTTGAACTTGTATTCCATACCAGCCACCACCTGGAACGAACGTTGCGACTTGATGCCTTTGTTGAGCTGCACCACGGTGTTGCCGTTGGTGTTGGTTGTGTCCCGGAGCTCTTTGTAGAAGGGGCGTTGGTAGTAGAGTCCTGTGGCGAAACGGAAGGTGAAGTTGTCGTTGGCGGAAGGCACAAATCCCAGGCTTACACGCGGACTGAAGAGCCACTCGCCGTTCCAGCTCCAATAACTGAGTCGGGCACCGTAGTTGACGCTCAATATGCCGCACTTGCTTTCCGTGCGGTATGTGTCTTGCAGGTACATCTCAGCGTGGTGCGAGTTGATGCTGTTGACACTCTTGAGATTGTATATTACGTTCAGCGTGTTTCCTGTGTGAGGCACGCTGTATCCGCTACTGTCCCTGTATTCCCATTCCCGCACGTTCTCGTCTATTGACTCGTGTCTCCATCCCAGTCCGGCGGCGATGGCGTGCCGGCCTATCCGTGCCTCGTATGTGGACTTGAGCGACTGTGAATGGCTGCGCAGGGTGTTGCGCGCGTGCTCCATGTATGTGCCCACGCCAAGCTGCTCCTCGTTTGTGGTCTCGTTGAGCCAGTACTGTCCCTGTATATCGTAGGTCTCGCGTTCACGTGTGTTGAAGGCTGATGTCATAAAGCTGACTTTGTGGCGTGTGCCTATGTGCAGTGTGGCCTTAGCCGTACCGAAGATCGTGACGAACCTGTCTTCCTCTTTCCCGTCAAAATACACCTTGAACGTCTTCACGTCATTCATGGTGCCGAAGTTGGTCTCGCGGTCTTTGGGCGTGAAGTTGTAGTTGTTGCGGCTGATGTATCCTATGGCGTCGAAGCTCCATTTCCCGGAAGGCATCCAACTGGCGAAAGCCTGGTAGTCGAGGAACTGCGGGCTGTATTCTCCGTTGGTCTCCAACGACCCGAGCATATACCCAGTGGTCTTGTATCTAAGTCCGTTGCTGAAGGCGAACTTCCGGTTTCCGTACCCGGCGTATGCGTTGGCTCCCAACAGACTCGTCTGTACGGAGCCTTCGGCTCTTTTGGGCTTGGCGTACGTGATGTCCAAAACGGAAGACATACGGTCGCCGTATCTTGACTCAAATCCTCCAGCACTGAAGTTCACTTTCTCCACCATGTCGCTGTTGATGACAGAAAGCCCCTCTTGTTGTCCGCTGCTGACGAGAAGCGGACGGTAGACTTCCACACCGTTGATGTAGACGCAGTTCTCGTCAAACGAGCCGCCTCTTACGTTGTACTGGCTGCTCAGCTCGTTGTGTGTACTCACTCCGGCCTGTGTGGCCACCAACTCTTCCACGGCATTGCCTGTGGTGGACGGCATCCGTTTGAGATCTTTGGTGTTGAGCTCTTGCGTATTGCCCATCTGGCGTCTCACGTCGGCTACGGTCACTTCGCCCATTTCTTTCGACTTGCTGCGCATCACTATGTTAAGCGTGAGTCTGCCGCGCGGTTTTTTAAGTATGCGCCGACGTGTCTCGTACCCTATCATGTTGTATGTGACCACGGCACTGTCAGCAGCGGAGAAAGATACTGTGTACTGCCCGTCCATGCCGGCAGTGGCTGCAACACCCTGACCCTCCACCCTTATCACGCATAGCGGTACGGGGTCTTGGTTTTCGTCAACCACACGTCCTTTCAGATGTACTTTGGCGGTGTCTGTCCGGGCATCCTGTCCACGTACGGCGCAGACGCACAGAAGACATATAACGATAAGGTATATTCTTTCCATCGTTATAATAACGTATTACACCGTGCTTTTTGTATGCAGGGACACCACTTTTTCGAAAACCGTGTCCCGAGGTTGCGTAATAGGAGAAATAGCCTTAACTTTGCACTCCGAAAACACAAGAGTGCTTGGGAACCTCTTAAAAAACAAGATATATGAACGGACAAAAGACTGTTTCTGTGGTCTTCATGCTGATAGGGATGCTGTTCTGCACATCTCTCATCGCAAGCAATCTGTTGGAGATTAAGGTGATGCAATTGGGCAGTTATACGATGACAGGCGGTGTGTTGTGCTTCCCTGTCTCTTACATACTCAACGACTGCATAGCGGAGGTGTGGGGATTCCGGAAGGCGCGCCTTGTCATTTGGATGGCTTTTCTCATGAACTTCATGGTGGTGGCTCTTGGTCAACTGGCCGTGGTGCTGCCTGCCGCAGACTATTGGAAAGCCAACGAAGAACATTTCAATTTCGTGTTCGGACTGGCTCCGCGCATAGCAGCCTCCAGCTTCACGGCTTTCGTAGCAGGAAGTTTTGTAAACGCCTACGTGATGAGCAAAATGAAGATTTCCTGCAAGGGTAGGCACTTCTCGTTACGGGCTATAGTGAGCACGCTTTGGGGCGAAGGGGTGGACAGCCTCGTCTTCTTCCCGTTAGCTTTCGGAGGCTTGATGTCCATTTCGGCTCTGGTGCAGCTGATGGCCCTGCAGATAATCACCAAGACACTCTACGAAGTGGTGGCATTGCCCATAACCATACGGGTGGTGAACTGCGTCAAGAAATACGAAGGCACAGATGTCTACGACACAGACATCTCGTACAATCCGCTGAAGATATTCCAATTGTGACGGACGTGATGGGGGAGTGCCGCCAGACTATTTTATGTTGCGGTCTTCCAGTCCGTAGCCCCTCTTCTTGTTCTCTATCCAAAGTAATACGGATATAATGATGGACACCACTCCGAAAGCTGTGAAAATGCCCATACTTTCGGTGTAGTCTATCATGCCGTCGGCATCCGTGTTGGCTTGGTTCACTTTGCCTATCCAAATAGGCACCAGGGAAAGCCCTATGTTCTGAATGTAGAAGATGAGGGCGTAGGCGGTGCCCAGCACTTGCATGGGGATGATTTTGGGCACGCTGGGCCACATGGCACTGGGCACCATGCCGAATGATATTCCAAGTACGACCATCAACGCCATGGCCAGCCACACATCGTTGAACGGCAGGGCGAACATTCCGTGTACTATGGTGAGAAGCACGGAGCCGATAATCATAAGCGTGGCTCCCCTGCCTATCTTGTCGTATATGTAGCCGAAGAGGGGCGTGAGGAATATGGTGCCGTACGGAAGCATGGACGGGATGGAACCGGCCCTTCCCGGATCTACGTCATACTTCAGCACCATCAATTTGGTGGCGAACTTCAAGAAAGGGAACACTCCCGCATAGAACATCAGGCAGAGTAGGGCGATGTACCAAAATCCGCGGTTGGTGACAAGGTAAACGATGTCGCTCCACTTCATTGTCTCTTCCGGAGTGGTGGCGGAGTCTTGAATCTGAGTGTCGAGCTTTTTGTCCATGACACAGTAGACGAGGAATGCCACCATACCTATGCAGAGCATGGCGGCTCCAAGACCTACGGCAGAGGAGACGCTGCCCATGCGGTAGGCGAACGGCAAGGCATAACAGAGTGCGGCTGCGGTGCCCAAACGCGCCAAGCCTACCTGCACACCCATGGCAAGAGCCAGCTCGTGTCCGGAGAACCATTTCACTATCACCTTGCTTACCGTGATTCCAGCTATCTCGCTTCCCACACCGAAGACGGCAAAGCCGAGACAGGCCACCATCACCTGCATGCCATATCCGAAAAACTCGCCTTCAATGTCGTGCCCTACGGCATACCACTTGATTAGTGCGCCACCGAACATGAGAACCGTGGACGCGACGCCTGTAAAGCGGATGCCGCATTTGTCAAGAATGATGCCGCCCACAAAAAGAAGCCCGAGGAACACGTTGAAGAATCCGTACGAACCGCTGAAGAACCCGTAATCGTCGCTACTCCATCCCAATCCCCCTTGGTCTTTGGGGGCTGTGAGCAGAGGTTCCAACGGAGACATCACGTCTGTGAAGAAGTAGGCAAACGTCATGGTAGCGGACGCAATGATGAGTATTGCCCATCTTGCCGCCGTATTGTCGCTAAGTTTTCTCATTGTTTGTATTGTGTTTATAGTCCTTCCCCACCATCACTTGAGCCATCTGTCCAGCCAGCGGAAGAATGTCCGCTGCCACAGGATGCCGTTTTGTGGTTTCAGCACCCAATGGTTCTCGTCGGGGAAGAGCAGGAGTTGTGCCTGTATGCCGTGCATGCGTGCCGCGCTGAACGCACTTTGTGCCTGGCTGTGCAGTATTCTGTAGTCTTTCTCTCCGTGTATGCAGAGTATGGGAGTGTCCCATTTGTCAACATAAAGGTGAGGGCTCTGGGTGAAGACTTTGTTGCCGTCGTGTCTGTCGGGCGAGCCTCCGAGATCCCAGTTGGCAAACCACATCTCCTCCGTCTCGTAGTACTGCTGTGTGGTGTTGAAGATGCCGTCGTGCGCAATGAAAGCCTTGAAACGCTTGTCGTGGTTTCCGGCGAGCCAATATACGCTATAGCCGCCGAAGCTTGCTCCCACGCATCCCAGACGGTCTTTGTCCACGTAATTCTCCTTGGCGATGTCGTCTATGGCGGAGAGATAGTCCTTCATGCACTGTCCGCTGTAGTCGCCGCTTATCTGCTCGAGCCATTCCATGCCGAAACCCGGTAGGCCGCGTCTGTTGGGAGCTATTATGATGTAGCCGTTGGCGGCCATTATCTGGAAATTCCAACGATACGACCAGAACTGGCTTACAGGACTCTGTGGACCGCCCTCGCAGAAGAGTAGAGTAGGGTATTTCTTTGACGGGTCGAAGTGCGGAGGGTATATCACCCAACACAACTCCTGCTTTCCGTCGGTGGTGTTTACCCAACGTTCCTTCACCTCACCCATGGACAGCTTGTCCAGGATGTCTTTGTTCTCGAATGTCAGCTGCTTTGTCACCATACCCTTTTTCTTCACCATGGTAAGCACGTATAGGTCGTCTGGAGCGGAGATGCTGTGGCGGTTGGTGAGTATCCGGCGGTTGTCCGACAGGCAGATGATGTTGCCGTAGTCGTAGTCGCCCGTGGTGACCGGAGTCACTTCGCCTTTGAGGGTGGTGCGGTAAATCATTGAGCGTGCCTGCCATACGCTTGTGAAGTACAGTGTCTTGCAGTCCGCCGCCCAACAGAATGCGTCCACTCCGCTCTCGTGCGACTCGGTGACGTATGATTTGCAGGAAGTCTTGAGGTCAAGCACGCAAAGTCTCATACGGTCGCTTTCGTATCCGTCGCGCTTCATGCTTTTCCATGCCAGCATGGTGCCGTCGGGGCTAAACTGAGGGTCTTGATCGTAGCCTGCGTTGATGTCGGTGTCGAAGAGGTTCTTCTTCTGGCGTTCCATGCTTTCCAGTGGGTCTGTCTCTGGCTCGGTGTAGCCTTCGGGCTTGCACACATTCGTTGTCTTGCCTGTTTCCACATTGTACACGTATATGTCGGTGTCTGTGCTGATGACATATTGTACGCCGGTTTTCTTGCGCGACGTGTAGGCTATTTGCTTGCCGTCCGGACTCCAGCAGAATTGCTCTGTGCCACCGAAAGGCAAGACCGGACATTCGTACGGTTCTCCTTCCAGCAGGTCTTTGGCATCAGTTATGCCCATGGGAGTGACGGATGCGAGGAAGATGTGGGGGATGGTCTGCACATACTGATCCCAGTGTTTGTAGTTCAAATCGTCTATCACGAGACCCGTGGCTAACGGGAGGTCTTTTTCCTTTGGCTGTATGCTGCCTTTCTGCGTGGCCTGGCGTATAATAACGACCTGACTGCCGTCCGGGGAGAACTTGAAGCCTTCTATATCCCCGTCCTTGCTCATCTGCCTACGGTCTGTGCCGTCGGTCTTCATAGTCCAGATGTCGCCTCCCGAAAGGAACGCTATGCGCTCGCCACCGTTGATGAAAGCCGGTTCGCTTTCGCTCTTTTCCCCTTTGCTCAACACGGTGCGGTTTGTGCCGTCTGACTGTATGGTGACGATGGAGGAGACGTTGCGGTTCTCTTTTATGTCCGGTGTGCTTGCTGTATAGGCTATTGTCTTGCCGTCGGGCGACACCGTGTACGAGCCTATGCGGTGCATGCTCCAAAGCGTTTCCGGTGTCATAAGGTCGCTGTCTGCCATGATGTGTGTCGTTGGAACGGCTATCAATAACAAGGTAACTGCTATGTTGTGTTTCAGTGTCATTGTCTGTTTGTGTGGATTGTTACTTCTTGTTGCGTTGGCGCGACTGTTCCTCCTGCATTTTCTGCAAGGCTTCCAGACGTGCCGCCATGTTGCTTGCCTTTTTGGGGTCGTTCTTGTGCTGTTGACGGTAGGCTTCAAGTTTTGCCAAGACCTTCTTCTCGTCTGTAGTCCGTCTCAAGTACCACATGATGATGATGGATGTCAGTCCGGACAGGAAGTAGTAGTAGCACAGACCGCTGCTGTAGTTGTTGAACATGAAGAAGAACATCACAGGCATGGCGTACATCATGTATTGCATCATCTTCATCTGTTGTGCCTGTTCTCCGCTCATCTGGTTCTGCTGCTGGCGCATGCTTATCCACGTGTTGATGATGTTTGTCAGACAGAACAGCAGACAGAAGATGCTCAAGTGGTCGCCTATCAGCCATATCTCGTGTCCCCAGCTTATGAGGTCGTCGTATGTGCTGAGGTCGTCGGCCCAAAGGAAGCTCACGCCGCGGAGTTCAATGGCATTGGGGACAAAGTTGAAGAGTGCAATCCAGACAGGCGACTGTATGAGCATGGGCAGGCATCCGCCCATCGGACTCACACCGTACGAACTGTATATCTGCATCATCTCCTGTTGCTTTTTCATGGCATCCTCTTGCTTGGGGTACTTGGCACTGAGTGCGTCTATCTGCGGTTTCAACACCTTCATTTTCACGCTACTCATGTAGCTCTTCTTGTTGGTGGGGAACACCAGCACCTTCACTATGAGGGTGAGCAGGAGGAGCACAAGACCCATGTTGAGACCGAACGCAGAGAGCCAGTCGAAGAGGTATATGATAAACCATCTGTTTATCCATCTGACTATGGGCCAGCCCAAGTCCACCAGTTTTTCCAACTCCAGGTCTTTGTCTGCCGACATGATGTCGTTGTGCTTCTGCAGCTCGTGGAAATCGTTGGTGCCAAGGTACATGCTCATGGAAGTCTTTTCCTTGCCTGTGGGGTCGAACTTGGTGTTCAGCTGTGCCTTGTATGTTTTTAGGAATCCGCTCTTGTTGTTGCTTTCCGCCACGGTTTCAAGTCGAGTATTGGTGAAACCGTTGTAAGAGATGAGAGCCGCACTGAAGAACTGGTTTTTGAACGCTACCCAGTCGAGAGTCTCTTCGGGAGACCTTTCCTCGTTTCCGCTTACGTCAAGACTTTTGGTGCCGCTGTCTCTGCGCTTGTATGTGAGTGAGGAGTAGCGGTTCTCGAAGTCGTGCCCCTTCTCCTGCTGCGCTATGCGGTCTATCCACTTGACTGACATAGTGCCGTCGCCGGGAGCGAAGAACCCCGACAGGCCTTTTGCGGCGACATCCATGTCCAAGGCGAAAGAGCCCGGGTGCAGCGAGTAGGTTACCTCAAGAACTTTGCTGCCGTCCTGTATGGCGAGTGTCACGGAGTTTTCGGTCTGTTGTACGGGGGTGAAGAAGAAGTCGTCCGATATGATGTTGTCGGTTTTCCCCGCCAAGGCGAAAGTCATGTGCGACTGCTCGGGTGTGAACAACAGTACGTTGTTGCCCGTGAGGTGGCTCTTGTGTCCCTTTATTTCGGCCTGTGCCACGGTGGCACCCTTGGTGTTGATCGTCACCTTCACCTTTTCGTTTTCCAGTATGATGTCTTGTGCGCTGCCTCTTCTGTGCGCGTAAAATACGGAGTTGCTGTCTGCGGCGGTGTTTTCCTGCGGCACAGGCACGGCGGTGGCATTGTCCGTCCCGTTTTCTTCCACAGCTTTCTGCGCTGCTATGCTGTCCTGTTGTGCTATGTGAAGCTTTTCGGTTTCCGAGGGCTGACTGAAGTATACTGCCCCCACCAAGAGTACGCCAATGAGCGCGAGTCCGACGGTAGTGTTTTTGTCCATTTTTATGCCTTGTGTTATGTGTTACGTTTGTCCAGTGTATAACAGACTATACGTTATATCCTGCCTTTAGGTTGCAAAAGTACAAAAAAATGCTTAACCAATACCCCTTTATGTCGGTATTTTATCTATCTTTGCACAAAAATGTAAGGCACATGGCTCGTTTTCTGATTTCGTATCTGATGGTTTTCTGTGTTGTCTCAGCCTATCCGCAGCAGACTGACAAGGAAAAGGAGAGGATACCTCAAGAGACTGACTCTATAACACTGTTGGACGTTTACCTGGAGCATCTCTCCTATCTTGTGGAGTGGAGAGACAGCCTCAACAGGAACGCAACCTCCGCCGTTGCGGCACCCAGCCCATATTACTTCAAGGCGGTGCTCACCCCCACGCTTTACACTTCTCCCTTGCGGCAGATGATGGTGGACAAGGACTCCACCGTCACAGATTTCCAGCTGATGCGCGTGTCGGAGATGAACAATATGCTGTCGCGCCTCTACGTACAGAATCCGTCGCTCGTCACGCAAACCGAGGAGACGGTGCGCAGCCAAGGGCTTTTCCGTAAAGACGTGAAGGACAAACTGGAGACCGAGGACAAACTCTCCGACAAAGTCACGGCATCGAACCTCATGCCCAAGCTGGACGAGGAGGTGGAGGTGGTGACGCGACGGCCCAACTTCTGGAAGTTCTCTGGCAATGCTTCGCTGCAGTTTACGCAAAACCATTTCACGGACAACTGGTACCAGGGCGGCGAGAACAACTATTCGGGCAACAGCAACATAAATCTGCGGCTCAACTTCAACAACCAGAAGAAGATTACGTGGGACAACTCTTTGGAGTTCCAGTTGGGCTTTCAGACAAGCGAGTCCGACGAGAGGCGTGTCTTCCGTCCCACAAGCAACCGCATCTGCTTCACCACCAACTTCGGCTACAGGGCGGTGAATACTCTATACTATTCCGGACAAGTGCGCATACAGACACAGGTTGTGCCCAACTACCAACCCAATACCACGGTGGTGACCACAGACATGTTCTCGCCCATGGACATCACCATAGCACCTGGTCTTAAATATGACATAGCCTACGGCAAGAAGAAACGCTTCACAGGCTCGCTCAACATCGCACCGTTGGCATACTCCATTAGGTACTGCGACCGCGACCTGTTGGTGCGCAACTTCGGCATAGACGAGGGTCACCACTCGGTGCACACCTTCGGTCCCAACGTCACGCTGAACACCACACTGACCATTTGCTCGCAGATTAAGTGGAACAGCAATATTTTCTGGTTCAGCAACCTGCACTCTAACAAGGTGGAGTGGACCAACACGTTCAACTTCACCATAACAAAGCTTATATCGGCACAGCTCTATCTCTACCCGAGGTACGACGACAGTGCCGTCAAGTTCAAGAACAAGAACGGCAAGTACTTCATGTTCAAAGAATATTTCAGTATGGGGCTCAACTATTCGTTCTGACGCAGCCCCCCGGCAACCACGTTCACCCAACACACAACAATGAAGATAAAGAAAGCAGAATATCTGATAAGCAGTGCCAAAGTGGAGCAGTGTCCCACAGACGACAGACACGAGTACGCCTTCATAGGCAGGAGTAATGTTGGCAAGTCCAGTCTCATAAACATGCTCACAGGCCGGGGAAAATTGGCCAAGACTTCGGCGACACCCGGAAAGACAATGCTCATCAACCATTTCCTGATAAACGACGAGTGGTATCTGGTAGACCTCCCTGGTTACGGATACGCCAAGAGGAGCAAGGAAATGCAGATGGCGTTGGAGCGGATGATAAGCTCGTACATACTGCGGCGCAGGCAACTCACCAACTTGTTTCTTCTCATTGACTCGCGCCACGTCCCACAGAAGATAGACATTGAGTTCATAGAATGGCTGGGCGAAAACCAAGTGCCTTTCAGCATCGTGTTCACAAAGGGCGACAAACTCTCCAGCTCCAAACTGTCTGCCTCGGTGGAAAACTACCTTGCCGCACTGGGAGAACAATGGGAAGAGCTGCCACCTCATTTTGTGACGAGTGCGGAGACGGGCCTCGGCAGGGATGAGATACTGGACTACATAGAGGAAATCAACAAGACGGCATGACGGGGCATTAAGTAATGTTCAAAAAATAACTTGAGCAATTTTTGAATTGTTCAGTCTGTAGTTTC
>CAVHCL010000047.1:2250-2687 GCA_963634425.1 Bacteroidaceae bacterium | reverse complement strand
CCGTTATCTCCGAGCCTTCTTCAGACTCCGGAGCCTTGTCTATGAGTTCCATAAACTGGTCGAGCTGCGGTGTGATTATAATCTGTGTGCGGCGGTTACGCGCACGTCCGTCTGGAGTGTCGTTGTCAGTCACGGTATTGTACTCTCCACGTCCACCTGCCGTAAGACGGCTTGGATTGACTCCATACTTGTTCTGCAATTCCTGTACCACACTGCTGGCGCGAAGACAAGAGAGGTCCCAGTTGTTACGGATGTTGGTCTGTCTGATAGGCACGTTGTCCGTGTTGCCCTCCACGAGAACCTCGTAATCCTGGTAGTCAGTGATTATCTTGGCTATCTTGCTCAGAGTCTCCGAAGCCTTAGTGCTAATCTCGTAGCTTCCACTCTTGTACAGCATATTGTCGTTGAGAGAAACGTATACGACCCCTTTCAACACC
>CAVHCL010000047.1:0-2240 GCA_963634425.1 Bacteroidaceae bacterium | reverse complement strand
CTGCATGATACTCTTGTCCAAGGTCTTCTGCATCTCCTTCAGTGCGGCTTGTTTCTCCGCAAGCTGTTCCTGAGCTTCCTTGAGGCGTTGTTCCAGACTCTTGCCTGTAGTCTTGGACTCAGCCAACTGCAAAGCCTGCTTGTTTTTTTCACCTTGCAAATCCTGCAAACGCTTTTGGCAGTCAGCCAATTCTTTCATCAGTTTGTCGGAATTGCTTTCACACTCTTGAAGTTTCTTCTTGCTTACACAGCCTGTCGTCAACATAACTGCGGCCAGTGCCGTCGCAATAAATCTAATTGTCTTCATATCATTCAATTTTTAAGACCAGATTTGCTGGTGTTTCGGTGACAAAGGTACGTCTTTTTATATCCTGCACAAGGGGAAATCCCCTATTTTTACAGGAAATTTCCCCCTCTGGCGGTGATAATAACAATTTTTGGCACAAAGGCTGCCCGTCAGTTTCTTGTCGTAAGAGACAAAACCTCCGGCACCTTAGGCTTCTACTTTTTCACGAACTTGCGTCTTTGGTATATGTACAGTCCGCTGTCAAGAGCATTAATCTGGTCTGTGGTAACATCCTTCATAAGAAGCTTGCCATCTACGGTATAGACATCCGATAGGTCGCTGTCGGCTCCGTCTGTGTACGAACGGATTGCAGTCTGGCTGTCTCCTGCCGGAAACATCAACATAAGGGCTGGCAATGCGCTGCCGGTATAGCTCTCCACACGTTCGTCGGACGTGGTGGCTTTAATGAAGTTGCCGTTGGAGATGCCGCGCTCCGTGTCACGGTTGTTCCACGCTTTCTGCAGGTTCCGCTTTATGTTGGTGAGAAAACTGGTCTGTTCCAAATCGTATACCAACATATGCATATACTGTGCGAAGATGGCCGCATAGATGCCTTGTTCCACACCGGTCTCCAAAGGCAGGTAGCCGCTGTTGCGCCTGCACATGGTGTTGAAGACATACCTGGCGCCAAGGATGGCATTTGTACGATACTTGGTCTCGCCCGTTATCTTGTACAGCATACAACTGGCACCGATATAAGTGGCTTGGTTGTACAGATGGTCGTTGAATTCGGGGTCGCCTCCATGGATTCCGTCAGCCACACGACCCGAACTGACAAGAGTTTTGCTTGCCCATTCGTACACTTCCTTCGCTTTCTCAAGATACCATTCCTTTGTCTGTCGTGTGGGGTGCGCCGAAGTGACAGGTTTGCGTCCCTCTGGCACCAGCAAATGCAAATAGCAGGCCGCTATCACCGTGGGGAAGTTGATGCAAGCGGCACGGAAGTCGCCTTCCTTGTGAGGAGACGGATTGTCTATAGGCTGCCATTCCCAAAACATTCCGCCTCCGTACTTGCCGCTGAAACGTGTGGGGGCGGCGTACGAGCCGTCGTCGCCGACCTTGACGGAGCCATACCACACACGGCAGAAGCTTCTCTCCGAAATGGTGAGATACTCGCTTGTCCCGAAGGCCTCGTACGCACGTGCCAGAGCTCCAGTCCACCACATGATATCATCGTACACAAACCACCCGGTATTGGTGTTGGGGTCGTCAAAGTTGAAACTCACATACTGTCTTTTCTCCCCGTTGTAAATCCTGAGGAACTGCGTCTTGTACTTCTTAGCACGTTCCACATCCCCTTCACGGACAGCACGGTTGTAGGCGTTGACAGCCATATCAAAATATATGGCCTGACACCAGATGGCAGCAGCTCCTCCCCAACGGTCCACGGCATCGGCACGGTCGGAGTAGTCGCGGTAGATATACTTCTTCTTGTCCAGGAAAACGTTGTTGAAATCGTCATACGCTTTCCATTGGGCGGAGTCTGTATATGTCTCTGCGGAAACCGTACAGGCAATGGCGAAGACTGACAATAGACCGAATACCTTCTTCATGACGCAAAACTGTTATTTTCTTTTGGCAGACTTCTTGGAAGGCTTGTATTCCTTGCTGAAAGAATACGGGGCGGCGGCAGCGTCCACGCCTCTTTGCTTGTTGGGGGTGCTGTCCATGTCAAATGTCATGTCAGCGCCTTTCACAAGTTCTGAGTGGCACACATAGTTTTGACTGTGTTCCGCACCGTTATATGTAAGCTTCTGCACATATCGGCAGTCGTCGCTGTTCTGCGGAGCGGATATCACCACGTCCTTGCCGTTTTCCAGATGCAGAGTCATCTTCCGGAAATAAGGAGCACCCAACACATATTGGTCAGCACCGGGGCACACAGGATAGAAGCC
>CAVHCL010000046.1:25949-37456 GCA_963634425.1 Bacteroidaceae bacterium | reverse complement strand
GGCATATGTTCAACCGTTAGATTCGCCATGAAAGCAGGTCGGAAATCTGTCCCCCAAAAGATGCAAAACTTAGGAAACGCATCATTCCTAATTCCTCAACGTGTTCCAGGCATTGCGATATGGTATTTCCCACCCTTGACAGTAGGGAATGTGATGGTGTTTTCCCCTACTATCTTGTACTGGACGTTCTCGCCGTCGCCGTCCGTAACTGTTGATGCCACAATACCGTCATAGGAGACGAAGCAAGGTGTGCCTGAGTCGGATTTGATATCTGCGCACTTCAGTCTGGAAGATGTCCATTGCATGCCAACCTCAAAATTGCCCACCGCACGGACACCCTGTATGCTGCCGTCTTTCCATGCCGACGGGAGAGCCGGCAAGAGGCACAATGTATCCGTGTAGCTTTGCAGCAGCATTTCCGCCACACCGGCGCAGACCCCGAAATTACCGTCTATCTGGAACGGAGCATGCGAATCGAAAAGGTTGTAGTAGATGCCTCCTTTGTGTTCGTCAACGTTGTAACTTGTGGAATGTTTTAGTGCGTTGCGCATTATCAGGTGCGCATGGTCGCCGTCCAAGGCGCGCGCCCACAGGTTCACCTTCCATCCCATAGACCATCCGGTAGCCTCGTCGCCGCGCAGGCGCAGGGAGTTCAGAGCCGGAACGAAGTACGGGCTTGAAGGGGAAATCTCGTTCAGTGGATAGAGTGCCATAAGGTGGCTCATGTGCCTGTGGTTGAGGTCGTGACTGACATCGTAGGCAGAATATTTCCATTCCTTGAGCAAGGAGTCTCCCATGCACACCCCATTGCGCGGATTTGTCCAGCCTTTGTCCGCTTCCGTATTGGCCGTATACACTTCCGTGTGAAGTCCGCGGTCGGTCTTGCGCAGGTAGAGGTCGATCTTTTCGTTCTGGCTGGATGTAAGTTTAGTCACCTCCTGTCCGAGTATGTCGGCACTTTGACGCACATATTTGAAGAGAGCGTATATCAACTGCTGCGCATGAGCAGTCCCGTCCTCGTTGTTGTGGTCTTGCTGCTCCGGGCTGAACTCGTTTGGAGCGACAAATGTGCCGTCGGGAGCTATGGAGAGGTCAGGGTATCCCCGGTCTTCTATCATACGTTCCATCCAGAACTCGGCGCAGCTCCACATGGTGGGGAATGCTCTGGCGAGGAATTCCTTGTCGAGGGTGTACTTGTAATGTTGCCACAGGTGACTGCAATACCAGGCGTTGGCTACAAGGTAGTTGCCGCCCCACGTGCTCATCCCTCCAAAGATATTGCCTTCGGTGAGGCATGTCCATCCTGAGGATACACCTCCGAACGTGGAGGCGCACTTCTTCCAGTTGTCTCTGTTGGCCATGTTTATTATGAAATTCAGGAAACAGAGGTGTGTCTCGCTCAGATTGGTGTTTTCCGCCGGCCAATAGTTCATCTGCACATTGATGTTGGTGTGGATGTCCGAGTTCCAGGGGGCAAAGCTCTTGTCGTTCCAGATGCCCTGCAGGTTGGACGGAACGTCTATGCCGCGGCTGCAGCTGATGCCCAGATACCTTCCGTATGCGAAGTAAAGCTGTTCAAGGAAGAGGGCTTCCGGTTCGCTGCCAGTGGCGTTTTTCTCCTTGTCGTTGTAGAAGTCCACCAGTTCGTCGGTAGGCAAATCGGAAGTGGCTTCTCCCAACTGAAAGCTCACCCTTCCCATAAAGCTCTTGAAATCGTGCAAGTGTCTTTCCATTATCGATTCCCAGCCTTTTGAAGCTACTTCGTCAACTCTTTTTTTCAAGTCTACGGCAAGCGCCACAGGAGAGCTTTTCAACGATTTTTCCTTGTCGTTATAGTTGGTGGCTGCGCTGAGCACCATTGTCACTTCCTTGGTGCCCGACACCTCTATTCCGTCTGCCCTCCTCTTCACCACGGCTTTCCTGCCTATGGGAGCCACCTTGAAGCGTGCCGCGTAATTGAGGTGTGTCAACTTGCCCGCTATGGAGCCGCCCCCGTCGTCCATATATGTTGCCTTTGCCACGTTGAGGTCTTCGCCAGGAACTAAAGAAAACAGCAGATGAAGGTCTTCTTTGCCTTCCGACGTGTATCTCACCGCTATGGCCTTGTCCGGTGCGGACGCCAAATACTGACGTGTGTAGCTTGTCTTTCCGTCGGGAGATGTAAAACGCACCCCCGCCATACCGTCTTCGATGTCAAGATAGCGCACATAGTCGTTGGCGGCTTCCGCATCGGTGTGTCCGAACGTGCCGGAGAGGTCTCTGATGTAAACGGAACCGAAATTCTTGTACGAGCCGTACCATCCCATGTCGGAGGGTGTGCCGTCCCACAGAGTCTTCTCGTTGAATTGTATTTCATCCTCACGCACTCCCCCGAAGAGGCATGCCCCCAGTTGCCCGTTGCCTATGGGCAGAGAATATTCCATCCAGACATTGCCGGCTCCCGTGGCGGTGGCAGGCTGCCTGTACCATAGGGTAAGGGGGTGCTCGGGCGTGAAACGTGCCACGCTTTTCGTCTTGTATTCCTTTTTGTATTCCTTTTTGTCTTGACTGCCGCTTACCTCTGTGTCAGACACGGTTCTTGCGTAAGCTTCGGCACACAAGACGTGGGACGAAACGCACAATGCAAGCAATATGGCGCGAAAACGGTTTTGGGTGTGCATATCCTACGAACTGGTATTTTGAAAATGAATATTAGGGCTTCTACTATTTGTATTCTTCAGGGGATATCACTATCTTCAGATATTCCTTGCCGCTTTTCTTGCTGCGGTAATCGTACACGAACGTTACGCCAGCCTCTTTGTATTGGCGCATGGATATGCTGCTCCTCAGTTCGTCCACCACGTTCAACCTGAATGTCTCCAGTATCTCGTCGGTGAAAAGACTGTCGTGGTCTATTTCCCCATACAGGGTGTAGTAGTAAGCCAGTTCCCTGGAGTCTGTGTGGAACACCATGCTGTCTATGGTGGTGCACTTGTCCACGTCCATAGGGCATTTGGTGGCGGTGAATGTTTCGGCCTCGCGCTTCAGCCTTTCGTCGCCTGTCTCGTATCCGCACGCACTTACAGAGGCGAGCGCAACGACGGCGAATATTTTGCAGATTGTTCTCATCGCACTTTTGGGTTTTATGGTGCGAAGTTAGTAAAAAAAACGGAAAGGCGCTCCCTCATAATTGATTTTAGTCAAGAATATGCCGCGCAACGTACTCTTTGCACCTCATTTTTTTGTTCAAATTGATGAAAGTGTGTATTTTTGCCACCGATAACAAACATAAAAATCTAAACATGATGATGACAAATGTTGGTTCATTGGCAGGAGCTGTGTGGACAGCTCTCAATGAAAATGGTACAATGGCAGTCAAGGATCTTAAGAAAGCTGCAAAAATCAAGAACGACAAGGATCTTTTCCTCGCTTTGTGATGGCTTCTCCGCGAAGACAAAGTGGAGATGACGGAAGAGGACAAGTTGATAACGGTAACCCTAAAGTAAGACACGCGGTCCGTAGGGAAAACGTCTCGGTAAAACCAATCTGCATAGACAATATATGCAGATTGGTGCGTTTATACAGGGAAAAAACGGAGCCGTTTTCCGTACGTGGTGCGTTTATGTTTTTTTTCAGACAAACTGATGGCAAACAAGAAATACACACCCGAGTTTGTTTTTGAGACCAGTTGGGAAGTTTGTAACAAGGTGGGCGGTATATACACTGTGCTTTCATCCAAGGCCAAAACCGTACACGACAAGCTCGGAGACAACCTTCTTTTCATAGGTCCGGATTTTCCCGGAGCAGACGGCAACCCCCTCTTCACCGAGGACAAGAACCTCTTTGCCGAATGGGTTCTCAAGGCAAAGGAGGACGGACTGAAAGTAAGGGTGGGGAAGTGGAACATCCCCGGCAGTCCCAACGTCGCACTCGTGGACTTCACCCCTTATTACAACATCAAAAACGATATTTACGGATCTGCCTGGACAGATTTCGGCGTGGACAGTCTGCATGCCTACGGCGACTACGATGAGGCGAGCATGTTCTCCTATGCGGCTGCCAAGGTGGCAGAGAGTTTCTACCGTCGCCATCTGCCGGGCAACCGCCGCGTTGTCTATCATGCCCACGAGTGGATGACCTGTATGGGCGCACTCTACTTGCAGAAGCGAGTGCCTGAGATAGCCACGGTGTTCACCACTCACGCCACAAGCATCGGACGTTCCATAGCCGGCAACGGCAAACCCCTCTACCACTACCTTTGGGCTTACGACGGAAGGCAGATGGCTTACGAACTGAACATGGAGTCGAAGCATAGCGTGGAGCGGCAATGCGCCCATTACGCCGACTGTTTCACCACTGTGAGCGATGTCACGGCCAACGAGTGCCGCGAGCTTTTGGACAAGCCTTGCGACGTGGTGCTGCCCAACGGCTTCGATGACACTTTTGTGCCCAATGGGACGGAGTTTGACAGGAAACGCAAGGCGGCAAGGGAGTGCATCTTGCGTGTGGCAAACGCGCTTACGGGAGTATCCTTCCGCAACGACACCCTGATAGTGGCCACCAGCGGACGCTACGAATACAGGAACAAAGGGATTGACGTTTTCCTGGAGGCTATGTACAGAAGCCTCTACGACCCGTCTACAGACCGGCAGATACTGGCTCTCATACAAGTGCCGGCGTGGACTGACGGTTTCCGGCAAGACCTTGCCGCACGTCTTTCCATACAGAATCATGCGGAGTACAACACCCCGTTGGCAGACCCCTTTGTAACGCATATGCTGCACGAGCCGGACTCAGACCCCGTGACCGGTTTCCTGCGTTCCCACGGCATGAAGAACGACAGGGAGAGCAGGGTGAAAGTGATATTTGTGCCGTGTTATCTGGACGGCAACGACGGCATATTCGGTCTCCCGTACTATGACCTCCTCATCGGCGACGACCTCGCCGTCTATCCGTCTTACTACGAGCCTTGGGGCTACACACCCTTGGAGGCTGCTGCTTTCCATGTTCCGTGTGTCACCACCTCACTTTCCGGTTTCGGAGTGTGGGCAGAGAAAGAAAACGGAGGAGAGAGCCGTCTGGGCGACGGAGTGGAGGTTGTGAAGCGCGACGATTACAACTTCTCTGAGGTGGCGGACGCTGTGGCCGCCGCCGTGACGTGCTATGCAGGCCTTAGCGACAAGGAGTGTGAGACGGTACGCAAGAAAGCCGCAAAACTCTCTGCCAAGTGCCAGTGGAGACACTTCGTCAAGTTCTATTACGAGGCTTACGACAAGGCCTTGCACAAGGCTGAGGAGAGGACAGACGCAAACCATGGCGGCGACGGCAGAACGCAAGACACAAACAAGGTATAAACACATATTTTCAAAAACGACATATATGATAGTAAAAGCAAGCAATTCCAACGACGCATGTTGGAGGTCCATTACCGTGAAGAGCAATATTCCCGCGGAGCTCTCAAAACTGGAGGAACTGGCACACAACATGTGGTGGGCATGGAACCACGATGCCCGCAGTCTCTTCAGAAGTCTTGACGAGGAACTCTTCGAGAAATGCGGACAGAACCCCATACTGTTACTCGAGAACTTGAGTTACGACAAGATGGAGAAACTGGCCAAGGACAAGGCGGTGTTGAAGAAGATGAACGACGTGTACGCCGCATTCCGCAAATATATGGACGTGAAGCCCGACAGCAAGCGCGCCAGCGTGGCTTACTTCTGCATGGAGTACGGACTCAACCAAGTGCTCAAGATTTACTCGGGCGGTCTCGGCATATTGGCGGGCGACTACCTCAAGGAAGCCAGCGACTCCAACGTGGACATGTGTGCGGTGGGTTTCCTGTACAGATACGGTTACTTCACGCAGACGCTCTCCATGGACGGACAGCAGATAGCCAACTACGAGGCGCAGAACTTCGGCTCTCTTCCCATAGAACAGCAGACCGAAGCCGACGGCTCCCCTATGGTGGTGGACGTTCCTTATATGAACTATCAAGTCCACGCTTACGTCTGGAGGGTAAACGTGGGACGCATCAAGCTTTATCTGCTTGACACGGACAACGAGATGAACTCGCAGTTCGACCGCAGCATCACTCATGCCCTCTATGGCGGCGATTGGGAGAACCGCCTCAAGCAAGAGATTTTGCTTGGCATCGGCGGAGTGCTCATGTTGCGCAAACTGGGCATCACCAAGGATGTCTACCACTGCAACGAAGGCCATGCGGCTCTCTGCAATGTGCAGCGTCTTGTGGAATATGTCAACAGCGGCATGAGTTTCACGCAGGCTCTGGAACTTGTGCGCGCTTCCTCCCTATATACCGTGCACACCCCTGTGCCAGCCGGGCATGACTATTTCGACGAGGGGCTCTTCGGCAAGTACATGGGCGGCTATCCTCAGATGCTCGGCATCTCGTGGGACGAGTTCATAGGCATGGGACGTATGAACCCCGACGACCACAGCGAGCGTTTCTGCATGAGCACGTTTGCGTGCAACACTTCGCAGGAGGTCAACGGAGTGAGCTGGATACATGGCGAGGTGAGCAAAAAAATGTTCGCCGGTATCTGGAAAGGCTATTTCCCCGAAGAGAGCCACGTTGGATATGTCACCAACGGCGTTCATTTCCCCACATGGTGCGCCAACGAGTGGCGTCAGCTCTACCGCCGTCACTTCGACTCGTCGCATCTCTCCGACCAAAGCAACCAGTCGATATGGGAAGCCATATATAAGGTCAGCGACGAGGAGATATGGGAGACGCGCATGACACTGAAGACAAAGCTCATCAACCACATACGCGTGCAGTTCCGCGACAGTTGGCTGAAGAACCAAGGCGACCCCTCACGAGTGGTGAGCCTGATGGACAAAATCAATCCCAATGCGTTGCTCATCGGCTTCGGCCGCCGTTTTGCCACCTACAAGAGGGCGCATCTTCTTTTCACCGACTTGGAGCGTCTTTCCAAGATAGTGAACAACCCAAATTATCCGGTGCAGTTCATCTACACAGGCAAGGCGCATCCCGCCGACGGAGCCGGACAGGGACTCATAAAGAAGATATACGAGATAAGCCAACGGCCGGAGTTCCTTGGAAAAATCATCTTCCTGGAGAACTACGATATGCAGTTGGCACGTCGTCTCGTCAGCGGTGTGGACATTTGGATGAACACTCCCACACGTCCTCTTGAGGCCAGCGGCACATCGGGCGAGAAAGCTCTGATGAACGGCGTTGTCAATCTCTCCGTGTTGGACGGATGGTGGTTTGAAGGCTACCGCGAGGGTGCCGGATGGGCTCTCACGGAGAAGCGTACCTACCAGAACCAGGAGCACCAAGACAAGCTTGACGCCGCTACCATCTACTCCCTCTTGGAGAACGAGATAATGCCGCTCTACTATGCGCGCAACGCCAAGGGATTCAGCTCGGGATGGGTGAAAGTCATTAAGAACTCCATTGCGCAGATAGCTCCGCACTACACCATGAAACGCCAGTTGGACGACTACTACAGCAAGTTCTACAACAAGTTGTGCGACCGTTCCGCCGCCCTCCGTGCCGACGATTGCCGCTTGGCACGGGAGATAGCCTTGTGGAAAGATACTGTGGCGGAGCGTTGGGATGCCGTACGTGTGGTGAGCATCAACCGCCCCGAAGCCGTGTCCACAGGCAATCTGGAAGCAGGAAAGAAATACGACGTGGAGGTGGTCCTTGATGAGGCCGGACTTGACAACGCGCTTGGCGTGGAACTGGTGGTAATCTCATCCGACAAGAACAACGAGGACCACATCTACCATGTGGAGCAGTTGGACGTTACAGGAAGGGACGGCAACAATTTCACCTTCAAGGCCTCTGTGGGTCTCGACAACTCCGGCAGCTTCAAGGTGTGCTACCGTATCTATCCCAAGAACGAGCACTTGCCGCACCGTCAGGACTTCTGCTACGTCAAGTGGTTTGACTGAAACGGCGGTTCCGGAAACAAGAGCAAACGGCGGCAGCGGGGATTTCCATTTCCCGCTGCCGCCATATTTAAGCGCAGGCCACCTACGGCGTGTTTCTTTTGCTATTGTGCATACTCCTTTCCGTTGATGCTTAATATGCGGGCGTCGCCCTGTCCGGGGAGAGGTTCGTGCACAACGACCTCGACTTTCTTTTTGTTCTTGTCCACACACTCATAGCAGTAGTTTGTGCCTGCCACTACTTGGCGTGAGACTTTAAGCGGCTTCAGCTGCAAGTCGCTGTGCGACAGGACTACAGTATTGAAGAGAGAGACTTCCTCCGCAGTCAATTTCGTACTTTTGTCAAATCCCCCACATATAGGTTCTTTTCGTGTGCCGGCACATGCGGCCATGCAAACGGCAGCAGCCACCAATGCAAATGTTTTAAGTGTATTCATTTTCTTGTACATTATTTGTATATTCATATTCATATTTGTGGTTAACGTTCATCGTGTTTTATTTGCCGATGGTGTATCTGACACCGACGTTGAAGCTGAAGTTTAGCGGTTTCTCCTTGTAAATGGTCTGTAGGGGGGAACTGTCGTCAAAATAATAGCTCAAGCCGGGCTCTGCATAAACGCCTATGTTGTAGAACACGTTGAGTTGCACTCCTGCCGCCGCATTGACAGATATCTGCAGCGGTTTGCTGCCGACGCCGGATGCCTCCGTCTTTTTTGTCGTGTTGTTGATGACATATTCCTCTGTGACAGTCCCCGACACGCATTTCTCCGTGAGAACCCCTGCGGAGCCGTACAGTCTGAGCCGTTTATACGACAAGACGTTACATTTAAGGTTGACAGGTATGCCCACATAGTTCAACTTCTGTTTTCCGGAGAAGTAGTTCTCCTGTGTTCCGTCTTTTACATCCGACGAGAGGCGTGTGTATGTCAGTCCGCTTTCAATGCTCAACCTTTCGTTCAATGCGTACGCCACCTTCACTCCCACACGTACGGGCAAGTGGTGCTTGTACTCCGTCCTCACTTCCTTTCCTTGGTTGAATGTGTTGATGCCAAGCATCGGATTGTCTTCCCAGTCCGAGTCGTCCGGACCTGTGGCAACGATGGGGCTGCCTGTGGATATTGTGGTTTTGGACGCTCCTGTCGCTCCCATGGCACTTGTGCTTACAGTCCAGCGCGACGGCATGGAAGAAGACAGGAGACGTCTGGTGTCTGAATGGTTGGATATATGGTTTGTGTAATTGTTGCCGTTAGATGTTTTGTTTTTTGGAGTTTTCTCCTTCGCTTCCGTGCTTCCGTTGTCGGAAATAGTTTTGGGCGGTACGTTGTCGTCAGCATGTGCCGGTGCCGGCTCACCCTCCACTTCCGACTTGTGGCCTGTGTGTGTGCTGTTGTCCGTGTGTGTGCCCTTGACAGCAAAATCGTCGTTGTTTACATGAGCAAGAAGACCGTTGTTGTCCGACAGCTTTGCGGTGGTGGCGTAAGTTTGTGGCATTTCCGCCCCTGGCGTGCTTTGCCCGTTGTCGGCATATTGGGTGGAATATATGGAATACCCTAACAGTAAAGCCACACTTGCGGCAGCGGCCACACCTGCCGTGCGTCGCAGTCTGCTGAAGAGAGGAGACTTGCCGGTTTGTGTATAACCACCGTTCACACCCGCCCTCTTCTCGATGTCTTCCCAAAGTCCGTCCGGCGCGTCTTTCTCGTAGCCTCCCAAACGGTCGTGTATGTCTTTTTGCCAATTGTTCCTCATAGCCTTAAATGGAATTGACGGTTCTATACTGTTTTATCCGCTGTGCCAGCATCGCCTTGGCCTTGTGCAGTTGCGAGGCGGAAGTGTTCTCCTTGATGCCGAGCAGCGAAGCTATCTCCTTGTGGCTCATGTCGTCTATGACATGCATGTTGAATACTGTGCGGTAGCCTGTAGGCAGTTCACGTATGAACCGGTGAAGTGTCTCGGTGGAAATGTCCTCGGTCTCCATGTCAACGTTGTCGGCTATGTCCGTGCCGTTGCCGTCAATACAGGTAAAACAGAAACGACTGTTATTGCGGATAAACTTCAGCGTCTCGTTGAGTGTGATCTTTGCCATCCACGCTCTCAACGAACCGGTGCCACGGTATTTGAAACAACCCAGAGAAGAGAAAATCTTAAGAAACGACTCTTGGAGCACATCCTTTATGTCCTCGTCGTCTGTGATGTAACGCGAGCAGAGTGCGGACATATAACGTACATGCCTACGGTAAATCCACCCGATGGCTGTATCGTCGCCATTGAGAGCTTTCCTTAGCTGGCGTTCTTCTTCTGTTTCTTTCTTGAATGTTATACCGAACATAATGGCTTATAAGTCGAAAAGCATTGGAAGGCTGTAAAGTGCAAATGCCCCGCCATACGGTCAAAGGCACTTGCACTGTTCGGTGACAATGTTTTTTTACTTTGTCACGCTTACTGTCACTGTCACGGTTCCACTATTTTTGTCGGTGACGGTGATGGTGGTGCTTCCCTCTGCCACTCCCTTTATGGTCAGTTTCGAGTCGCTGACAGTTGCTGTGGCTATCTTGTCGTCTTCGCTCGTAGCTGTATAAGGTGACGTGCCTCCGCTGATGGTCACAGTCTCCTCTTTGCCTACGGCAACACTTGCTTCTGATTTGTCAACCGTAATGGCAGAAACTACCGTCGCACTCAGACTTCCGGAAATGTTCTTGGAGTCCGTCACAAGAATTACTGCCTTGCCCTCTTTTACGCCTTTCACGAATACAGTGTCTTTCACAACAGACACGGTGGCGATGGCCTCATCGCTTGGCTTGGCGGTATAAGTGCCGTCGCCGCCGGATACGAGCACTTTCTGCGTTTCGCCAACCACAACCGAAACGGTTGACGGATTGAACTTGATAGAGGGAGTGCTGTCGTTGTCATCGTCTGAGCATGCCGCAAATGCCGCTGCAAATGCCGCACAAACGGTTAACCTACTGATTAATGTTGCAAATTTAGAGAATTTAATTGATTCCATTTTTTATTCTATGTTTTTTGTCGTTTAACGTATGCGCTATGGCATGAGTATGCGTCCATCTCCTGCCTAAGCACGATTGTTTTTTTTGAGTACTCTCGCCCTATTAAATAAAGGGCGTTGTCAAATCTTGCCTGAAAGAAAGATTTTTTTTGTTTTTATTCCACGTGATGCAAGAGAGAGGGGGCGTCGGCATGAGATACCGTAGTGGCAGGGTGCATCTTCAGCGACAGTTCGGTATATTTCTTCCCGCTGAACGATGTCCAGTTGAGTGTTATCTTCACCTCTTTAGGGCACTCCTTCCAGAGGGAATTGAGGTCGAATGCTATGAGCGCGTCGCCTGTCTTCCCGTTGGTGTCCCCCTGGGCATTGTGACGCAGGTCAAACTCATACACATTTTTGTCGTTAACCCCGCTCACAAGATTGATGATGTGCGTGGCAGTCCCTCCCCATAAGGTGCGTATGCGAAGTGTGATGTAACCGTCCTCTGCCACAGAAACCCAGTCGTGCACTATTTCTATAGGGTCGTTTCCGAACACTTTCTCGTCTTCCGCTCCTTGTGTGGCTACAGGATACTTGGTGCGGA
>CAVHCL010000046.1:10975-25887 GCA_963634425.1 Bacteroidaceae bacterium | reverse complement strand
GATGCTGTCTATCCAGTTTACGTACACATTGTTGGTGCCGCTTTCTGTGGTCTCTTCCAAAGTGTAGTTGACCAACGCCCGCACTTTCTTTTCTCCAAACGGAGATGTCTTCATGTTGGTAGGCACAAGCGATGTGGAGTCGTCAAGTTGCATTGTGAATCCTTCGGATGCGGTGGGGTACACCGTCACAAGCGCAGTGGGACGTTGCATAACCTCGTCGTCGTCGTGGACGCCGCATGAGTTTAGCGCCACCGTACAGGCTGTCAAGCCGATGGCAAAAATGGTTCTGTCTGTAATTCTCATATCTTTTACCCTTTATAAGTTAAGTTTTATATCCCCTAAATCGGAATGCAGACAGAATCTTGCCTGAAAACCATATTTTTTTTACGGCAAAGTGCTGAAAACGGTGGGTATCTTACCACCCAAAATATATCTAAAGTTAAAAACACGACTCTCTATTGCACATTTCCGCCAAAAATGTGTACCTTTGCAGCCGTTATTTACATACACACAAGATTTAGATTATATGAGTTTAAAGATTGTAGTACTTGCCAAGCAAGTACCCGACACACGCAACGTAGGCCCCGATGCCATGACACCAGAGGGGACTGTAAACCGTAGCGCATTGCCCGCCATTTTCAATCCGGAGGACTTGAATGCATTGGAACAGGCGTTGCGTCTCAAAGACGAGAATCCTGGCACCACAGTTACCATAATAACAATGGGACCGGGGCGTGCCGCAGAGGTAATACGCGAAGCTCTGTACCGCGGGGCTGACGGCGGCTATCTGCTTACCGACAGGGCGTTTGCTGGAGCGGACACTCTTGCCACCAGCTACGCGCTTGCCACAGCTATCAAGCACATACAGCCCGATGTAGACCTTGTGGTGTGCGGACGGCAGGCTATAGACGGCGATACGGCGCAAGTTGGTCCGCAGGTGGCTGAGAAACTCGGGCTCAACCAGATAACATACACCGAGGAGGTGCTTTCATGCAAGGACGGCGCAATTACGGTGAAAAGACACATTGACGGAGGTGTGGAAACAGTGGAAAGCCCCCTCCCGTGTGTGTTGACGGTGAACGGCAGCGCAGCTCCTTGCCGCCCTCGCAACGTGAAGCGGCTGATGAAGTACAAGCGTGCGCTCGCCCCTATGGAACTGCCTCAGGGCACAGGGTTTGGCGACCTCCCGTACGCCAACCTCTACGACGTGAAAGAATATCTGAAACTGGGACAACTTACCTGTGCGGACGTAAACGCCGACCTGCAGCAATGCGGCCTTGCCGGAAGCCCCACCAAGGTGAAAAACGTGGAAAACATTGTTTTCAAAGCCAAGGAAAGCAAAGTATTAACAGGCAGCGACGAGGATGTCAACGACTTGGTGCGTGAACTTCTCGCCAGCCACACAATCGGATGACACACATGGACAACGTTTTTGTATATTGTGAACTTGAAGGCTCAAAAGTGGCCGAGGTAAGTCAGGAACTGCTCACCAAGGGCAGGAAATTAGCCAATACGCTGGGCGTGCGCTTGGAGGCTGTGGCTGTCGGCCACGGCATCGTCGGCAACATAGAAAGCCAGATACTCCCGTACGGGGTGGACAGGCTGCACATCTTCGATGCCGAAGGACTTGCGCCATACACCAGCAAGCCTCACACGGCTGTGCTGGTAAACCTTTTCAAACAGGAGAAGCCGCAGATATGCCTGATGGGGGCCGACGTGGTGGGGCGCGACCTCGGTCCGCGTGTGTCTTCCGCATTGCACAGCGGACTCACGGCAGACTGCACGGCGTTGGAAATAGGACCGCACGACGACAAGAAACTGGGCAAACACTACGACAACCTGTTGTACCAGATACGCCCGGCTTTTGGCGGAAACATCGTTGCCACCATCGTCAACCCCGAAAACCGTCCACAGATGGCCACCGTGCGCAGCGGAGTGATGAAGGCCGAGATACTGGACCCTGACTACAAGGGCGAGGTAGTGGTGGAGGACGTTGGCAAGTTTGTCCCCGAAGCGGAATACGTGACCAAGGTCATTGAACGCCACGTGGAAGCTGCCAAGAACAACCTCAAGGGTGCCTCCATCATAGTGGCGGGCGGATACGGGGTAGGTTCGAAGGAAGGGTTCGACAGTCTCCACGAGTTGGCGCGTCTGCTTCACGCCGAGGTGGGAGCAAGCCGTGCCGCGGTGGACGCAGGCTTCTGTGACCACGACCTTCAGATAGGGCAGACGGGAGTCACGGTGCGTCCGAAAGTGTACATAGCCTGCGGCATCAGCGGAGCCATACAACATGTCGCCGGAATGAAGGAAAGCGGCATTGTCATCAGCATCAACAGCGACGAGAATGCGCCCATCAACCAGATAGCCGACTATGTGATAAACGGAACCGTGGAGGAAGTGGTGCCGAAACTTATAAAGTATTACAAACAGAACAGCAAGTAAGACATGGCAAATTTATATACAGATGTCCCGGAAATAAAATTCGAGTTGGAGAACAGCGCTCTTATGCCTCACATTGTGGAACTGAAAGAGTGCGGATACGAGGACAAGGACAAATACGACGAAGCTCCGCAGGACTTTGCCGACGCAATGACAAACTACGACAAGGTGCTGGAGGTAGTGGGCGACATCGCCGCCAATGTGGTAGCCCCGAACGCTGAAGCGGTGGACGCAGAAGGCCCCCACTGTGAGGGCGGACGTGTAAGGTATGCCGGCAAGACATACGAAAATCTGGATGCCATGGTAAAGGCCGGTCTGAACGGTATGACCATGCCCCGACGCTACAACGGGCTCAACCTTCCCGTAACGGTATACACGGCCGCCAACGAATTGGTAAGTGCCGCGGATGCCGGTTTCGAGAACATCTGGTCGCTGCAAGACTGTATAGAGACCCTCTACTGTTTTGGCAACGAGGAACAGAGAGAGAAATACATTCCGCGTGTGTGCGCCGGAGAGACCATGTCCATGGACCTCACAGAGCCGGATGCCGGTTCCGACCTGCAAAGCGTGACCCTGAAAGCCACTTTCGACGAGGAGAACAATTGCTGGAGGCTCAACGGAGCCAAGCGCTTCATCACCAACGGAGACTCAGACATACATCTGGTGCTCGCTCGTTCCGAGGCCGGCACACGCGACGGACGCGGACTGTCCATGTTCATCTACGACAAGCGCGACGGCGGCGTGGACGTGAGACGCATAGAGAACAAACTCGGCATACACGGTTCGCCCACATGCGAACTGGTGTACAAGAACGCCAAGTGTGAAATCTGCGGCGAACGCAAGCTGGGTCTCATCAAGTATGTGATGTCGCTTATGAACGGCGCGCGCTTGGGCATTGCGGCTCAGTCGGTGGGGCTCTCGCAGGCCGCGTACACCGAGGCTCTCGCATACGCAAGGGACAGAAAGCAGTTCGGCAAAGCCATCATAGAATTCCCGGCTGTGGCGGAGATGATAGCCACCATCAAGGCAAAGCTGGATGCCGGACGCGCGCTCCTCTACCAGACTGCGCGCTATGTGGACGTGTACAAGGCGCTTGAGGATGCCGCGCGCAGCCGCAAGCTCTCTCCGGAGGAACGTCAGGAGCTGAAGGCGTACAGCAAGCTGGCGGACGCTTTCACCCCTCTCGCCAAAGGCATGAACAGCGAGTATGCCAACCAGAACGGCTACGACTGCATACAGGTGCACGGAGGTTCTGGCTTCATGCTGGAATACGCGTGCCAGCGCATTTACCGCGACGCGCGCATCACCAGCATCTACGAGGGAACCACCCAATTGCAGACCGTGGCGGCAATACGGTACGTCACCAACGGATTTTACAGCGGAGTGATAGCCGACTACGAAAATGCGGAATATGACTCCAGGTACGAAGGGATAATGGCACGTGTCAAGGCTATGGCAGAGAAGTTCAACGCCTGCACCGCTTTGGTCAAGGATGCCGCAGACCAGAATTTCCACGATATATGCGCGCGGCACCTTTACGAGATGGCAGCGGACACTATAATGTGCCACCTCTTGCTGCAGAATGCGTCCAAAGCTCCCGAGATGTTCGGAAAGAGCCTTCAAGTGTACGTAAACCTTGCGGAAGCGGAAGTGGAAAAGCACAACCGTTGGATAAACAGCATGGGCGTGGAGCAACTGGACAACTATCTCGGTAAATAGCAATCCTTTTTTTTGCGGACACCACAGTTCGCGGGCACATCCCCCACACATCCCCGAGACAGGAAGTGTGGGGGATGTTATGTTGTTGTTTGCCAAACGGCTGGTTAAGACAGGAGCCAACCACGATAGCGGCCAACGTACCATAGGCGACCGGATAATTATGTATTCTTAATGGTTAAGGCGTTAAGGAGTTAAGGCTTTTCCTCTGTGCCGTGGCAAATCCGCCGTTGGCGATTTTTTTGGAACACGCCTTGCGTTATTTTATATTAAATGGCGTTCCGCTTGCAATATAATTCGTATTTTTGCAGCCGGATATGAAAGTAACGCTTGTCATATTGTGCATGATGTCGTGCGTAGCCCTTGGCTGCTATGCTCAGGGGGAGGATGTGGACGACTGTGCGGCATCTGCCGGGGAGAGGGAATACCAGCTGAGGCTCCAGGTTTACAGGTACAAGGAGCCCACGATAGAAAACGGCGACACGGTCTGGGAGTACCTCATGCCCGCGCTATGGGTGTACCCTCCGCTCAAGTTTAAGAACGAGAGGCAGAGGAAGGCATACAACAGGCTGGTGTACAACGTGAAGAAGGTGCTGCCCATAGCCCAGAGGGTGAACGGGCTGATAGCCGAGACGTACGAGGTGCTGGAGATGCTGCCCGACGAACAGGCGAAGAACGAACACATCCGGGCTGTGGAGAAGGACATAAAGGAGCAATACACCCCGGAGATGAAGAAACTCACCTACTCGCAGGGGAAACTGCTGATAAAACTTGTTGACAGGGAGTGCAACCAGAGCTCCTACGAAATAGTGAAGGCATTCTTCGGTCCCGCCAAGGCCACATTCTACCAGATATTCGCCTGGACGTTCCGCGCCAGCCTGAAGAAGGAATACAAGCCGGAGACGGACGACAAACTCATAGAGAGGGTGGTGCGGCAAGTGGAAACGGGGCAACTGTAGCCGCTGCCGCCGATGCGGACAAAACACAAAAATGAAGTGCGTTTTCTTGCTGATTACGCACCTTTTTCTTAACTTTGCGCAAAATTGTGAAACGACACATGCAACACATAAGAAATTTCTGTATCATAGCACATATAGACCACGGCAAGAGCACTTTGGCAGACCGTCTCCTGGAATACACCAACACCATTAAGGTGACGGAGGGGCAGATGCTCGACGACATGGACTTGGAAAGGGAGAGGGGAATAACCATAAAGAGCCATGCCATACAGATGGAGTACACGCACAACGGCGAGAAGTACACGCTCAATTTGATAGACACGCCGGGTCATGTGGATTTCAGCTACGAGGTGAGCCGCAGCATAGCCGCGTGCGAGGGTGCCCTGCTCGTGGTGGACGCCACGCAGGGGGTGCAGGCACAGACCATAAGCAACCTGTACATGGCCATAGACCACAACCTGGAAATAATACCTGTGGTGAACAAGTGCGACATGCCCAACGCCATGCCCGAAGAGGTGGAGGACGAGATAGTGGACCTTTTGGGCTGCAGCCACGGGGACATCATCCGCGCCAGCGGCAAGACGGGTATGGGAGTGGACGAAATACTGAAAGCCGTGGTGGAGAGGGTGCCGTGCCCTAAGGGTGACGAGAACGCCCCCTTGCAGGCTCTCATCTTCGACTCGGTGTTCAACAGCTTCCGCGGCATCATAGCCTATTTCAAGATAGTGAACGGAAACATCAGCGGCGGCGACCAGGTGCAGTTCATCAACACGGGCAAGGAATACAAGGCTGACGAGATAGGCGTACTGAAGATGGACATGGTGCCGAGGCAGACGCTCCATTGCGGAGACGTGGGTTACATAGTGTCCGGCATAAAGACGGCCACGGAGGTGAAGGTGGGCGACACCATCACCTCCGTGCAGAATCCGTGCAAGGTGGCCATCTCCGGTTTCGAGGAGGTGAAGCCCATGGTGTTCGCCGGAGTGTACCCCATAGAGACGGAGGACTTTGAGAACCTGAGGGCGAGCCTTGAGAAGCTCCAGCTCAATGACGCAAGCCTCACCTTTACTCCCGAGAGCTCCGTGGCTCTGGGGTTCGGCTTCCGCTGCGGGTTTCTCGGACTTCTGCACATGGAGATAGTGCAGGAGCGGTTGGACAGGGAATTCGGCATGGATGTCATCACCACAGTCCCCAACGTCTCGTACATGGTGTACGACAAGCAAGGGGAGGTGAAGGAGGTGCACAACCCCTCCGGCATGCCCGACGCCACACTCATAGACCACATAGAGGAGCCGTACATACACGCCACGGTGATAACGGACACCGCCTACATAGGGCCTATAATGACACTCTGTCTCGGCAAACGTGGCGAACTGCTGAAGCAAGACTACATCAGCGGCAACAGGGTGGAGATACAGTACGCCATGCCGTTGGGCGAGATAGTGATAGACTTCTACGACAAGCTGAAGAGCATCAGCAAGGGATACGCCTCGTTTGACTACCACCAATGCGGCTTCCGCCCCAGCAAACTGGTGAAGATGGACATCCTGCTCAACGGCGAGCCTGTGGACGCGCTCAGCACGCTCACCCATGCTGACAATGCGGAAGGGTTCGGACGCCGGATGTGCGAGAAACTGAAAGAGCTGCTCCCGCGGCAACAGTTCGACATTGCCATACAGGCGGCCATAGGGGCGAAAATAATAGCGAGGGAGACGGTGAAGCAAGTGAGGAAAGACGTGCTGGCCAAATGCTATGGCGGAGACGTGAGCCGGAAAAGGAAACTGCTGGAGAAACAAAAGAGGGGAAAGAAGAGAATGAAGCAGATAGGCAATGTGCAAGTGCCGCAGAAAGCGTTCCTTGCAGTCCTGAAACTCGACTGAGACGGCGGCGGCGACGACGCGAGAGGGAAGACATACAAACAAAAAACTGAAACCTATATCACTTATCCATGGACATAAGACGCGACGTAGCAAAGGAAATAGCGAGAATATACTGTACTCTCACCCCTATGGGTGTGGACACGTTGGGTAGCATACTGGTGCCCTTGAAATACCAAAAGGGGGACACCATACTGGAGGAAGGGCAGGTGTGCCGGAATCTGTACTTCGTGGAGAAGGGTATGGTGCGGCAGTTCTACTACAAGAACGGCAAGGACGTTACGGAACATTTCTCCTTTGAAGGCAAGATAGTGTTCTGCATAGAGAGTTTCCTGAAACAGGAGCCGAGCCGCCTCATAGTGGAAGCTCTTGAGAGCTCAAAACTGTATGCCATCCCGTACGACGACCTCCACAACCTGATGGCGCGCTACCAGGAGATGGATATGCTGTACCGCAAAATACTGGAACACGTGGCCATAAGCAGCCAGGAGCATGCCGACAGCCAAAGGTTTGAGAACGCCGCGGAACGGTACGAGCGTCTGTTGCGCGAGAAACCGGAGATAGTGCGCAGAGCCCCCATGTTGCACATCGCCAGTTTCCTGCAGATGACACCCGAGACCCTGAGCCGGGTGAGGAACTGCGGGATGCAACCCGCGCCAAAGTCTGCC
Source organism: Bacteroidaceae bacterium (assembly GCA_963634425.1). Classification (GTDB taxonomy): domain Bacteria; phylum Bacteroidota; class Bacteroidia; order Bacteroidales; family Bacteroidaceae; genus Physcousia. The sequence goes on along the minus strand of CAVHCL010000046.1, from coordinate 18,228 downwards.
GTTAAGGAGAAGATAGAGCCTTGGTGGGCACATACGGACAAATAAACGGTTAAAAAATGCCGTTTTGCTTGTGCGGTTCAAACTAAATACGTACCTTTGCAAGCACTTTGGGGTTTGTTACTGGAATTGCGGTAGTGGCTCAGTTGGTAGAGCATTGGCTTCCCAAGCCGAGGGTCGCGGGTTCGAGTCCCGTCTACCGCTCACAAATTGAAGGGGGCTGTTTTGAATTCCGTCCAGCACAGCGGATGTAGTGCGGAGAGAACGGCGACGGCGGAAGTTCCTCGTCATGTGCGTTATTAATCAAAAACCTAATTCGAGCAAATGGAGAACCACAATCATTTGGTTATATTGGCAGGTGGCGTAGGCAGTCGTTTCTGGCCTATGAGCACCGAGGAGACCCCAAAGCAGTTCATAGATGTAGTAGGATGCGGAAAGTCGCTGATTCAGCTTACCCTGCAACGCTTCGGCGGTGTGGTTTCCATGGAGAATGTGTGGGTGGTGACCTCGCGCAAATATGCCGGGACGGTAAAGGAGCAATTGCCGGACATACCCACAGGCAACATCGTGACGGAGCCGTGCCGGAGAAATACCGCCCCATGCATAGCGTACGTAAGCTGGCGCATCAAGAAGATTGACCCCAAAGCCAATATCGTGGTGACGCCAAGCGACCACATAGTGCTCGACTCCACAGAGTTCCACAGGGTGGTGAACTCGTGCCTCAAGTTTGTGGCGGAGTCGGATGCCATACTCACCCTCGGCATGAAGCCCACAAGGCCGGAAACCGGATACGGCTACATACAGGCGGACCTCTCGTTTTCCACCGCACGCAACAAGGAGATTTTCCGCGTGGACACCTTTCACGAGAAACCCGATTTGGAAACTGCGGAGACATATGTCACCAAGAAGAACTTTTTCTGGAACGCCGGCATCTTCATTTGGAACGTGAGCACCATAGTCAATGCGTTCAGAGTTTACCAACCGGGCATCTCAGCCATCTTTGAGGACCTGTTGCCATACTACGGGACTCCAAGCGAGCAGGAAATGATAGACGAGCGGTTCCCGGCTTGCGAAAGCATAAGCATAGACTATGCGGTGTTGGAGAAAGCTGAAGAGATATACGTCTTCCCCGCCGACTTCGGATGGAGCGACCTGGGCACGTGGGGGTCTTTGCGCGAGACCTTTGAGAAAGACATCTACGGCAATGTGTGCATAGGCAACGACATCAGCACTTACGAGACAAACAACTGCGTGATACACGCCACACAGGAGAAGAAAGTGGTGGTGCAGGGGCTGGACGGTTACATAGTTGCCGAGAACAACGACACCCTTCTGATATGCAAACTTAGCGAGGAGCAGAGGATAAGGCAATTCAGTGGACAGGGTAACAAGTGACACGCTACGGCAATGAAGAAACTGTTGTCTTTGCCGCCCAATGTCGTGGGATGCTTCCACGAGATGGAACACGTCACGGAAGAGGAGTACTTCTGCACTTCAGACCCCGTGGGGAAGAAGCTGGGCAGCGGAGGCGGCACGGTATGGCTTCTGCAACAATGCCGCGGGCACGAGAGTCCGCAGACAGACTTCTCCGAGTGGATTTCCAAAGAGAAACGTATACTTCTGCACAGCGGCGGACGAAGCCGTAGACTTCCCGCGTACGCTCCGTGCGGCAAGTCGCTGACACCGGTTCCTGTCTTCCGTTGGAAACGCGGGCAAAGGATTACGCAGAACCTTATGCAACTGCAGCTGCCCCTCTTCCAGCATATACTTGAGGCGGCGCCCGGATGCCACCACACACTTGTGGCAAGCGGAGACGTGCTCATAGAGGCAGGAAAGATAAAGAACATCCCGGAAGCGGATGTGGTGTGCTTCGGCATTTGGGCGGACACTTCCCTGATAAGAAACCACGGAGCTTTCTGCATGAAAAGGCAGACCCCGGAGAGGCTGGACTTCATGCTCCAGAAACCGTCGCCTGCCACCTTGTCGCAGCTGGCGCAGACGCACCTGTTTTTGATGGACGTAGGGATATGGCTGCTGAGCGACAGAGCCGTGGAGGCGTTGAACGGCAAATGCACGGACCGGGACGGAAACATTGTCTCCTACGACCTTTACGGAGAATTCGGCTGTTCTTTGGGAGACACCCCCAAACTGTGCGACACGGAGCTGGCGCATTTGACCACGGCTGTCCTGCCTTTGCCGCATGGCAGGTTTCATCACTACGGCACCAGCCGCGAAATGATAAGCAGTACGGAGAACCTGCAAAATCAGATGTTCGACCAAAGGGACATCATTCACCTGCACGTAAAACCCCATCCGTCCATCTTCATCCAGAATGCGGTCTGCAAAGCCGCGCTTACCCCCGACAACGAGAACACTTGGGTGGAAAACTCCTACATACCGTCCGGATGGAGGCTGAGGGGCAACAACGTCATAACCGGAGTGCCGGAAAACGATTGGGACATCAGGTTGGACAAAGGCGTCTGCGTGGATGTGGTGCCCATGGACTCCACCTTTGGCGAAGGGGTGTTCGCACTAAGGCCATACGGCTTCAACGACTCCTTCAGCGGACTTGTGGCGCATCCTTCCACCTTGTATCTGGGCAAGCCGATAGTTGAATGGATGGAAGCGCGTGGGCTTGGGCATGACAGCCTGGCAGGAGACGCAGACATACAGGAGGCACCCCTGTTCCCTCTGTCAAAAGACGTGTGTCTCTTGGGCAAGATGCTGAAATGGATGGTGGACGACCCCACGTTCAAGGATGGTAGGGACGCATGGCTGTCTGCAAGGAAAATGAGCGCGGACGGGCTTTCCGTATATGCCGATTTGCCGCGTCTTCAACGGCAGAGGGAAAGTTTCCTGAAGCTCAACTTGCAAACGCTCTCCGCCAACCATAAGAACAGCGTCTTCTACCAGACCAACCTCTCACACATGGCCGGACTCTTCGCGCGTTTCGGTTTGCCTATGCCAGACGAACTCGGGGAGGACGAGCCTATGCTGAAACGTATTGGCGACCAGGAATTCCGCTCGTGTCTCGCATCCATCCAAGGAAAAGACAACTCGGCTTACGAACGCAGAGCCTTTTCCCTCCTTGCGGAAGGGCTTACGCAGGATGTCCTGTGCGACAAGCAGTTGCCACGCATGAATGTGTGCCCCGACCAGATGGTCATCAGCAGTTCGCCGGCACGCATCGATTTGGCTGGAGGGTGGACAGACACGCCGCCTTATTGTCTGTTCAACGGAGGCAGGGTGGTGAACATAGCTATAGACCTCAACGGACAGCCGCCTCTTCATGCCTACGTGAAGGCGCACAAAGAACATTGCATCACAATAAGGAGTATTGACCTCGGGGTGACGGAACGTGTGGACACGTTTGAGCAGCTGAGGGATTTTGCGCGCATAGGTTCCCCATTTTCCATCCCCAAAGCGGCGTTGTCCCTGGCAGGCTTCATTCCCGAGTTCTGCCTTGGCCAGTACAGAAGCCTTGAAGAACAGCTGCGGGCATTCGGTTGCGGCATAGAAGTGATTATGCTGAGCGCCATACCGGCGGGCAGCGGACTGGGGACGAGCAGCATCTTGGCCGCTACCGTGCTGGGTGCGGTAAGCGACTTTTGCAGTCTGCATTGGGACAGGGCGGAGATATGCCGCCGCACACTTGTGCTGGAACAGTTGCTCACCGCCGGCGGCGGATGGCAAGACCAGTACGGAGGTATACTGCCGGGCATAAAGATGCTTTCCACGGACGCGGGATTTTCGCAGATACCGGAAACGCGTTGGACGGGAACCTCACTCTACACAGACCCCGAATATTCGTCGTGCCACCTTCTCTACTATACCGGCATAACACGTACCGCCAAGAGTATCCTTGCCGAGATTGTGAGGGGGATGTTCCTCCACAACACGGAAACCTTGTGCCTGCTTGACGAGATGAAGGAACATACCGCCGAAGTGTACGAGTCGTTGCAGGTATGCGACATGGAGATGCTTGGCAGGCTTGTCCGCAAGACATGGCAGCAGAACCAGGCACTCGACAGCGGCACAAATCCCGATTGCATACGGGGCATAACGCGTCTCATAGACGATTTGTGCTTGGGGTACAAACTGCCAGGCGCAGGCGGCGGCGGATACCTGTACATGATAGCCAAAGACCCGCAGGCCGCCGTGAGGATACGCAAGACACTTACCGACAACGCTCCCAACGGCAACGCGCGCTTCACGGACATCACCCTGGACACCAAAGGCATTCAGATAAGCAGAAGCTGAAGTAATCACAAGAGAGCCGTCCCTGGGAATGCTGTATTTGTAGCTGCAACAGTAAAATTCCACATAGCCTATACAATAAATACCAAAAATACCAACATCTCCTATATTTGTTGTAACTTTGTGCGGAAAAAATGTCGTGTTGATGACAAAACAGAGGAAAAACAAGAAAATGCGGTGGTTCGTACCTGAGGGCATGAAACCTACGGAGATGGATTTTCGTATACTTGAATGGCAGGAGAAGGGCAAACTCGTCCCTACGCGCAACCTTATAAGAACACGCGAACAGATAGAGGGCATACGCAAGGCCGGTGTGCTGAACACGGATGTGCTTGACGCTGTGGAAGGCATGATACGCGAGGGCATAAACACCAAGGAGATAGACACCCTGGTCTACGAATTCACCACCAAACACGGAGGTGTGCCCGCGCCTCTCCATTACGAGGGCTTTCCGGCCAGTTGTTGCACAAGTGTCAACGACGTGGTGTGCCACGGGATACCTTGCGAGGACGATGTGTTGCAGGAGGGCGACATCATCAATGTGGACTGCACCACAATCCTGAACGGATATTATGCCGACGCCAGCAGGATGTTCGTGGTGGGCAAGACCACGCCGGAACGCCGGAAACTGGTGGACGTGGCTTGGCAGTGCTTGAAGATTGGCGAGAAAGTGTGCTCGGAACCTTATGTCTTTGTGGGCGATTTGGGAAACGCCATCGCGCGTCATGCCCATGCCAACGGTATGACCGTTGTGAGGGACCTTTGCGGACACGGGGTGGGGGTGGAGTTCCACGAAGAGCCCGAAGTGGAGCATTACGGACGCAAAGGCAGCGGCATGCTGCTTGTGCCTGGCATGACTTTCACCATAGAACCCATGATAAACGAGGGCGACTGGCAGGTGTGCGGAGACGAGGAAGACGAGACCGGATGGATAGTGCTCACCGAAGACGGTTCGGACAGCGCCCAGTGGGAACACACCTATCTGATGACAGAGAACGGGGTGGAAATACTCACACATTGAAAGCAAAACGCTGAAGACATGGAAAAGAAAGACACATACATATTAGGTATAGAGAGCAGCTGCGACGACACTTCGGCGGCGGTGCTGAGAAATGATATACTGCTGAGCAATGTCACCGCAAGCCAAGCGGTGCACGAGGCGTACGGCGGAGTGGTGCCGGAGCTGGCAAGCCGTGCCCACCAGCAGAACATAGTGCCTGTGGTGGACCAAGCCCTGAAAAAAGCCGGCGTGGAAAGGGAGAGCCTCAGTGCCATAGCCTTTACCCGCGGCCCCGGCCTTTTGGGCTCGTTGCTTGTGGGCGTTTCGTTCGCCAAGGGTTTGGCTCTCTCCCTCGGCATACCTTTGGTGGATGTCAATCACCTGCAAGGGCATGTGCTCGCACACTTCATACACACACAAGACGACGACTATGTGTCGCCGCGGTTCCCGTTCCTCTGTCTTCTGGTGAGCGGAGGAAACAGCCAGATAGTGTTGGTGAAGTCGTACAAGGATATGGAGATAGTGGGGCAGACGATAGACGACGCTGCCGGAGAGGCTATAGACAAGTGCTCAAAAGTGATGGGGTTGGGTTATCCCGGAGGGCCTGTGATAGACCGCCTGGCCAGAAAAGGCAACCCCGAAGCCTTTACTTTCGCCAAACCCAACATAGACGGTTACGACTACAGTTTCAGCGGGCTGAAGACAAGCTTCCTCTATTCGCTTCGCGACTGGATTAAGGAAGACCCCGACTTCGTGGAGCATCATGTGGAAGACCTTGCGGCCTCTTTGGAAAAAAACATAGTGGACATATTGATGAAAAAGTTGCGCAAGGCAGCCAAAGATTTGGGTATCAAGCAGGTGGCAGTGGCAGGAGGCGTAAGTGCCAACAGCGGATTGAGAGCCTCGTTCCAGAGCCACGCCAAACGTTATGGCTGGGAAGTGTTCATACCTAAGTTCAGCTACACCACGGACAATGCGGCCATGATAGGGATTACCGGGTACTACAAGTATCTTGACGGCGATTTCTGTCCTGTTTCCGCACCTGCGTATAGCCGAAACAACATTTAGGCTTGTTGGGCGTTTCTTCGTCGCTTTTCCCGTTGTCTATGCTGCCGGAGGAATAAAAATGGACATAAGTCCCAAAAAACAAGACTAAAAGTTTGTGGAAACAGAAAGAAAAGCGTAACTTTGTGCCCTGTTTGGAAGAAGTTGTTTTGGAATAGACTAAAAAAGAAGATAGAAATGTCTAAGATTTGTCAAATTACCGGGAAAAAAGCCATGATTGGCAATAATGTCTCACACTCGAAGCGTCGCACCAAGAGGACCTTTGATGTGAATCTTTTCTCAAAGAAGTTCTACTATGTTGAGGAGGAATGTTGGATCAGACTTAAGTTGAGTGCCAACGGTCTGCGTTGCATCAACAAGATGGGTCTCGACGCCGCCTTGAAGAACGCTGTGGCTAAGGGCTACTGTGATTGGAGTGACATTAAGGTAATCGGTTAATAAGAAGAAGTACATATTATGGCAAAGAAAGCAAAAGGCAACAGGGTTCAAGTGATTCTGGAGTGCACGGAGATGAAACAAAGCGGTCTGCCTGGTACATCTCGTTACATCACCACAAAGAACAGGAAGAACACTCCCGAGCGTATGGAGCTGAAGAAGTACAACCCCATCCTCAAGAGAATGACTGTTCACAAGGAAATTAAATAAAAAGAAAACAACAGCACACAACATTAGACTATGGCAAAGAAAGTAGTGGCCACTCTGCACACAGGTAAGACAGATGGTCGTTCGTATACCAAAGTAATCAAGATGGTCAAGAATCCGGAGAACGGTTCTTACTCGTTTGATGAGCAGATGGTTCCCAATGAAGCCGTCAAGGACTTCTTCAAGAACTGAGACAGAGGAATAGCTTAAGATACAGCTACACGATAACGGGGGAGCGCAGGTTTGGTTGTGCTCCTCCATTTTTTTTTTTGCCGTTTTTGTTCCGTATTAT
>CAVHCL010000046.1:0-10951 GCA_963634425.1 Bacteroidaceae bacterium | reverse complement strand
CAAAAATAAAATCGTACCTTTGCAGCAATGATAGATTTGTCGAGACATATAGAGTATCAGTTGCTTTACAACGACCAGGTGGAGGTTCCCCTTCTCGGCACGTTCCAGGCAAGATACGTTCCGAGTGTATGGGTAGAGGAAGAGTCGCTTTTCCTTCCTCCTTGCAGGAGATTGTCGTACAGTCCGGAAACTGTCAACGGAGAAGAATTTCTAAAGTCGTTGTCCGCCCACTACAACATATCGGATGAAGAAGCCGGCATGCTCTGTATGGAGTTTGTGGAGGACATAAAGCAAGATTTGCGCGACAACGGCTCATCAGAGATAGGCGGCATGGGGTGTTTCGTGCAAGAAAACGATTCGGACAGCCGTGTTTTCGTTCCGTGCGAGGCTGGTGTGGCATCGCCTTCTTTGTACGGCCTAGACTCTCTGTGCATGATACCTTTGGAGGAAAGTAATCAGCAAGGCAGCTTCACGGATACGGCGAAACCCCGCAAAGGTGTCGCCGCCCTGTCCGCTGACGAGAGGTTCGTTACCATAAAGATAAACAGAAAGTTTGTCAACTATGTGGCCACCATGGTGGCTTCAATCTTGTTTTTCGTGCTGTTTACGACTCCCACCGACAGTAATGTGGGTTTTGATACCTTGAAGGCGGATGCGGAAGCCTTTGTGCCCGACACAAAACAAGCGCCCGCGAGTCGCACAAGCCATGTTGCGGCACACGGAATTCCTGCCGCAGAGGAAAGGCCGGCACAAGCCAAGCCTGAGACACAAAAAGAGGAGTCCGCAGCGTTGACGGCACCTGCCGAGAATGTTGCCACACCCGTGCCTGAGGTTGAGAAGCCTAAAACGTCTGCGCCTAAGGTCGGGAAGTCAACCACGCCTGCGCCTAAGGTCGGGAAGTCTAAGACGGCAGAGGTTCAAACTGCCCCGAAAGTGGAGAGGCAAAAGCCAGCCGTAAGGCAAACTCCGGTGAATGACGAATACGCCGTGGTGTTGGCAAGCGCGCTCAGCCTTAAGAATGCTGAAGAATACGCCAAGAAACTTATGTCGAGAGGATACAACGCTTGCATACAGACCGGAAAGAAGACAAACAGGGTCATCATACCGGGATTTGGGAGCATGGAGGAGGCGCATGTCAAGGTAAAGCAGTTGCAGGCAGCAGATGGAGGCGAGTTCAAAGGCGCCTGGGTGCTGAAGCTTGACAGAGACAACTAAGGCAAAGGATATTGCAAGGTATGAGCGGCTGGGTTGCCGTCATCTCACAAACTAATAATTTTTTCCCGGATGAAAAGAGTACGTTGCCCCAAGTGCGACAGCTATACTATATTTGACGAGACGCGTTATCAGGAAGGACAACAACTGGTGTTTGAATGCGGAGAGTGCCACAGGAAATTCTCCATACGCATAGGCACAAGCAAGATACACAAGACACGCAAGGAGGAAGCCTGCGGGGAAGACGACGGGACAGTAGGGCAGACAGGCTGTGTGGTGGTGGTGGAAAACGTCTTCCACTACAAGCAGACTATCCCGCTTGAAATGGGAGACAACGTGTTCGGAAGGTACGTCAAAGGCACACACATCAACAAGCCGATAGAGACGGTAGACCCGAGCGTGGACACCAAACATTGCATTATACGCGTGCAGCGGAGGAAAAACGGGGAAATGGAATACATCTTGCGCGATGCCCCCAGCAATACCGGCACTTTCTACATGAACACTATCCTGCGTGACCAAGACCGCGTGCGTCTCGGGCACGGCTCCATAATAACCATAGGCGCAACTACCCTTATCCTTAAAACCCACGACGAAGAGCAGCAGTGACGACAAAACGTCCGTTTTCCATGTACAGACTACTCGCGCTTGACATTGACGGCACTCTCGTCAACGACCAAAAAGAGATAACAGCCCACACCACGGAAGTCCTCCTACGTGCACAGGGGCAAGGTCTGCGCATAGCCATTGCCAGCGGACGCCCCCCGGAGGGCATAGCTTCCTTGGCAGGGCAGTTGCGACTGTGCAGGTACGGAGGTTTCGTCATGGCATTCAACGGGGGCGCCATCGTGGACTGTGCGGCACAGACCGTCATATACGAGCGTTTGCTGGACACGGAGGTATACCGGCATCTGTATGAAAGGGGAAACACGGGAGACTTCCGCATATTGAGTTATGTGGACGGACACATCGCCTGTGAGGACATAGAGAATGAGTATGTGAAGCATACGGCAACACGCAACCGGATGCCGTTGATGAAAATAGGAAGTTTCCTCGATGTGGTGACGTTCCCCGAGCCCAAATGCATCATAGTGGGCAATCCGGACAAACTGGAACACTTGGAAAAGGAGCTTGTGTCGTATTACAACGGCAGGGTGAGCATATACAGGAGCGAGCCGTTCTTCCTGGAGATACTGCCGCAGGGCGTGGACAAAGCCAGGTGTCTGCGGTTGCTCGTTTCGCGTCTCGGCATTGGCAGGGAAGAAGTTATGGCGTGCGGCGACGGCTTCAACGACGTTGGCATGATACAATACGCCGGACTTGGGGTGGCCATGGCCAATGCGCAACAAGCGGTAAAGGACGTGGCCGACTATGTGACTCTAAGCAACGTGGAAGACGGAGTGGCGGCGGCGGTGGAGAAATTTGTTCTGAAAGGCTGAAATTGGCAGTCCCGGGAAAAAGGCGAAACCGCTAAAACGGAGACAGCACTTTGGAAATCTTCTCTTTCAGTTCGTCCAGCTTTCCCTTGCGGATGGAAAGAGTCATGTTGCAGTCCGTGTCATACGTTTGCGACACTATTGTAGCCTCCATGCCGCGCAAGACTTTCATCACGCCGTTCATAAACGGATATTCAAAGGTGAACGTGTATTCCACATCCACTGTGCGCGTCACAACGACGGAATTTGCCAAGGCCTCCGCCGCGGCTGTCTTGTATGCCGTCGCCAGTCCGCCGGTCCCCAGTTTCACTCCGCCGAAGTACCTCACCACCACCACTATCACGTCCGTGAGTCCTTTGCTGTTGATTTGCCCGAGAATGGGCTTGCCTGCCGTGCCGCCGGGCTCTCCGTTGTCGTTGCTCCTGTAGACTTCCCGTTCGGCCCCAAGCATATAAGCCCAGCAAACGTGGCGCGCGTCGTAGTATTTCTTCTGGTATTCCGCCACCACGGCCATGGCCTCGTCCGTGTCTTTCACATGACGGGCAAAGGCGAGAAACTTACTCCTCAACTCGGAATAAGTGCCCTCGCCTTTGCCGTCTATTGTCTTGAACTCGTCGGTCATGACAACTTGTGCACAACAAGTCCGCTCCTGAGTTTTGGTTCAAACCATGTGGCTTTCGGTGGCATTATGGCACCGCTGTCGGCAATGTTCATCACCTGCCGCATACTTACGGGATAGAGAGCCAACGCCACTTTCATTTCGCCGTTGTCCACCCTTCGCTTCAGTTCCCTGAGCCCGCGCAGACCGCCCACGAAATCTATCCGTTTGTCGCTCCTCAAATCCTTGATGCCCAGTATGTCGTCCAGTATCAGTTTGCTGCTGATGCTTACGTCCAGACAGCCTATGGGGTCGTTTTCGTCGCACAGGCCCCGCTTCAGGGTGAGGCAGTACCACTTGCCTGCAAGGTACAGGCTGAACTCGTGCAAGCGTTGGGGCTTGTATTCTTCCTCCCCCATGTCCTTGACATGGAAATGTTCGCCTATCCTCTCCATAAACTCATCCTCGCCCAGACCGTTGAGGTCTTTGACCACACGGTTGTAGTCGAGTATGGTAAGCTGGCTTGCGGGGAAACACACAGCCATGAAATAGTTGTACTCTTCATCGCCGCGGTGGCCGGGGTTGTTCCTTGCCTTCTCCGCTCCCACCAAAGCCGCTGCGGCGCTACGGTGATGGCCGTCCGCAATGTAGAGGTAGGGTATCTTTCCCATGGCTTCAGTTATGGTTTTTATATCCTCCCCGTCATCCACCATCCAAAACCGGTGCCTGAACCCGTCTATCGGGGCTGTGAAGTCGTATTCAGGCTTGCCGGACGCTACACGCGCGACCACTGTGTCCAAGGTCTTGTCGTCGGGATATGCAAGGAACACAGGTTCCATGTTGGCGTCGTTGACACGTACGTGCCGCATACGGTCTTCCTCCTTGTCGCGGCGTGTCAACTCGTGCTTCTTTATCACCCCGTTCATATAGTCCTCCACGCTTGCGGCCACCACCAGTCCGTACTGGGTCTTGCCGTTCATGGTCTGGGCGTACACGTAGTACATCTCCTTGCTGCACGGCACAAGCCATCCGTTGCGCTGGAACTTGGCGAAGTTCTCTGCGGCTTTGGCATAGACGCGTTCGTCAGTCTCCGGTGTCCCCTGCGGAAAGTCTATCTCTGGCTTTATGATGTGGTAGAGCGACTTCTCGTTGTCTCCGGCTTCGGCACGCGCCTCCTCCGAGTCCAGGACGTCGTAAGGGCGGCACTCCACCTGTTCCACCAGTTCCGGCGGAGGGCACAGTCCCCTGAAAGGTTTTATTCTGGCCATTATTTGTTTACTTGGAATTTGGTTATGCCGTCCTTCAGGTAAGCCACTATCTGGTTGGCGGCCGCTATGCCTGCGTTCACATTGGCTTCGGCGGTCTGGGCTCCCATCTTCTTGGGTGTGGCAAAATACCTGCCATTGAACTTGTCCGCATATACCGCGTCAGCGTCCGGCTTGATGTCCGTGAGGTACTTGAGGTCTGCCCTCTCTTCCATCAAACGCTCAAGCCCGGCTTCGTCTATCACCTCCTTGCGCGCTGTGTTCACCAAGATGCCGCCTTTCTTCATCTTCTTCACCAAGTCGTACCCTATGCTCTGCCTCGTCTCCGCCGTGGCGGGGATGTGCAGGGACACTATGTCGCACTTCTCAAACAGCTCGTCCTGGTTTGCGGCCACTTCCACTCCTGCCGACTTTATCGCCTCGGGCTGGCAGAATGCGTCGTACGCCATCACCTCCATGTCAAAGCCCTTGGCTATGCGTGCCACGTTTCTGCCCACGTTGCCGAAGGCGAGAATGCCAAGTTTCTTGCCTTTAAGCTCGGTGCCGCTCGTGCCGTTGAAGAAGTTGCGCACACCGTAAACCAAAAGCCCGAACACCAGTTCCGCCACGCTGTTGGCGTTCTGTCCGGGGGTGTTCATTGCCACCACCTTGTGGGCAGTGGCTGCATCAAGGTCAATGTTGTCGTAGCCCGCTCCGGCACGCACCACTATCCTGAGCGACTTGGCGGCGTCAAACACCTGGGCGTCCACCTTGTCCGAACGCACTATCAGGGCGTCCGCGTCGGCAACAGCGTCGAGCAACTGTTGCTTCTCCGTGTATTTTTCCAATAAAACCAGCTCGTAACCGGCTGCGTCCGTCACAGCCTTTATGCCGTCCACAGCCACTTTGCTGAAAGGTTTCTCTGTGGCTATAAGTACTTTTGCCATTTTTCTTGCTCCTCCTTTACTTTAACTGAAAATATATGTGATGCGGGCGAGGTCAGTGTTTTGCCTCAAAGTCCTTCATGCATTCCACCAAAGCCTTGCAGCCTTCCACCGGCATGGCGTTGTAGCAGCTTGCGCGGAAGCCGCCCACGTCGCGGTGTCCCTTGATGCCCACCATGCCTTTCCCGGTGGCGGAGGCCAGGAACTCGTCCTGAAGGTCTTGGTACTCCGGCTTCAGCACGAAGGTGAGGTTCATCAGCGAACGGCTGCTTTCCTCGGCTGTACCCACGAACAGCTTGTTGCGGTCTATCTCGCCGTACACTATCTCCGCGCGCTCCTTGGCGCGTTTCTCCATAGCCTTCACTCCGCCTTGTGCCTTCACCCATTTCAGGTTTTGCAGAGCGCAGTAGATGGGCACGGTGGGAGGCGTGTTGAACATGCTTCCCTTCTTCACGTGTGTGCGGTAGTCCAGCATGGTGGGGATGGGGCGCGACACCTTGCCCAGGAGGTCTTCCTTCACTATCACGAACGTGACTCCTGCCATGGACAGGTTTTTCTGCGCGCCTCCGTATATCATGCCGTACTTGCTTACGTCCAGCGGACGCGAGAGTATGTCGCTGCTCATGTCGGCTATCACGGGCACCGGGGAGTCGAGGTCTTTGCGCAGCTCTGTGCCGTATATGGTGTTGTTGCTGGTGATGTGCAGGTAGTCGGCGTCGGCGGGTATCTCAAAGCCCGACGGTATGTATGTGAAGTTCCTGTCCTTGCTGGACGCCACTTCTGTCACCTCTCCGAATATCTTGGCCTCCTTCATTGCCTTGGTGGCCCATACGCCAGTGTTGAGGTACGCGGCCTTAGTCTCGAGGAAGTTGTAGGGAATCATGCAAAACTCAAGGCTTGCACCTCCTCCCAGGAATATCACGCTGTACCCCTCGGGTATGTCGAGCAGTTCTTTGAACAGAGCCACGGCCTCGTCCACCACGGGCTGGAAGTTTTTGGCGCGATGACTGGTTTCCATTAAAGACAAACCGCTGCCCTCGAATTCGAGACAGGCTGCCGCCGTGGCTTCCATCACTTCCCTCGGAAGAATGGACGGGCCGGCGTTGAAGTTATACTTTTTCATTGTTTTATGTGTTATGAGTAAATACCGTCGCAGTAATCTTCGTGTAGCCAAAATAGGGAGATTGCTCTTTCTTTTGTACGCTCCACACTTGCAAATGTACGAAAAAAAGAAAGATTTCGGCGTTTTCGGTACGGAAAAGCGACGAAAAAAGAATTTAAATGCTTCTTTCTCTTGCACGCTTGGAATAAAAGGCGTACCTTTGCGTCGCTTTTCAGGACGAATGTCCGGCAAGCATCGGGGTGTAGCGCAGTTGGTAGCGCACCTGGTTTGGGACCAGGTGGTCGCCCGTTCGAGTCGGGTCACCCCGACTTTTTTTGCAGCCGTGCTGACCCCTACTTCCCGAATATTGTCGCGGGTTTCATCAAGTGGCTTTTCAGCTGGGCGAAGAAGGTGGACACCACACCGTCGGTGTACACTATTCTGTGTTTCCACAGATTGCCGCGCCACATTTTCCACCGCCTCCACACGTACACAACGCCTTTGCCTCTGCCCTTTCCGCCGGTGGGGCGCAGTATGTCGTCCGCCACTTTGTCTATCAGGCGGCGGTGCTCTGTCTGGAATGCGGCGTGTCCGCCGGGGATGTGGAACACGTTCATGTCGAACGAGAACTTCTCCACTGCGATGGCCGCCATGCACAGCACAAACCTCTCCATGCCCATTTCCCCGCACCAAGCCCAAAAGCGCTCCCAGTCTATGTCCCTGTGCCTGTTTTCCACCAGCAGGCACCAGTCCAGCAGTTGCCGTATGTTTATGTGGTCGGAGGCGAAATGGCAGGCGTTGTGCCTTGCCACGAAGAGGCAGTCCAGCAGCGGTGACGGATACGTTATTTCCGCGCCGTTGCCGAGCGTCTGTTCTTCATGCCCGTCAGCCGCCAGCCTTTTGAATACCCGTTCTATGCGGCGGCCGGAACGGTGGGAGTGCACGTTTATAAAGTCGAAGTGGTTTTCCACCATAGCCCCCTTGTACGTGAACACCGAATGGTGGTGGTGCGAACAGTCGGCGTGTATGCCCAGCTTCTCCTCCATCGCCGCGTCCGCCTGTTTCCACACAGGCCGGCTGTCCCCCGTGCCGCGCCGTCCGTCCAGGGGCATCAGGTATATGTCAATGTCTCCCGTGGGACGGTGGTTGGGCACAGGCCAGTATCTGGACAGGCCGTAACCTTTCAGCAGCATCATCCTCATGCCGTTCCCGCGGTAGAAAGCTGCCAGGCCGGCTATGGCTTGCGCGTGCCTGTCGTACTGCCTCTCCATGTTGAGCACAGTGCCGATCCATTTCAGTTTGCCGGCGTTCCCGCGCGCGGCGCTGTCAGAGCCTTTGGCGGGATTGCCCGCCAAGGCCTTGTTCACACCGTCCCAGACGAGGGCGGGGACACACTGCCTCATGGACAAGGCGAACAGGGCCTCCCAGTCAAAAGCGTCAGGCAAAGCACATCCCGCACTTTTGCCTAACGCCACCTTTATCAGTTCCAACAGGAGCTTCTCGTCACTCGCCGCCATCAGGAGCACCCTTTTACTATTTCCACAAAGTTCTCTATCACATACTCCAGGTCCTCGTCCGTCATCCTGGTGTTCAGCGGGAGCGTCACCTCGTTCTCGAACAGACGGTAGGCGTTGGGGAAGTCCTTGATGTCGAAGCCCAGCTTCTTGTAGGCGGTCATCATGGGCAGGGGCTTGTAATGCACATTGGTGGCGATGCCTCGCTCCGCCATCCGCTCTATCACCCTGTTCGTCTCCTCGCGCGTCTTGCCTGGGAGGCGCACCATGTACAAGTGCCCCGACGACGTGTGCACCCCGTTGTAATGCTCCAGCACAGCCACGCCGAGCGGTTTCAGCGCCTCGTCGTAACGTTCTATCATCCTGCGGCGGCGCTCCAGCATGCCCCTGTACCGCCGCATCTGCACCAAGCCCATGGCAGCCGCCACGTCCGTCATGTTGCACTTGTTCCACGTGCCTATGATGTCGTATTCCCATGCCCCGGGCTTCGTCTTTGCCAGTGCGTCCTTGTTCTGTCCGTGCAGGCTCAGCAGCTGCGCCTTGCGGTAGAGGTTCCCGTTCCACGTCTCCCCCTCAATCTCCGGCACTCCGCTGAAGACGTTGCCGCCGTCCCTGTCCAAGTCCTTCACCGCCGTCTCGTTGCCGAAAGGCAGGTTCCACGTCAGGGCGCCCCCCTCGGCCGTGGTGAAGTTCTTCACGGCGTGGAAGGAGAAAGAGGAGAAGTCGGCTATCGCGCCCACCATCTTCCCCTTGCGCGAGGCGCCGAAGGCATGCGCGGCGTCGCAGCACACGGCTATGCGGCCCAGCGTCTTCTGCAAGTCCGTCTTGGGTGTGAAGATGTCCCTCTTGCCCTCCACTATGGCGAAGAGCCTGTCGTAGTCGCAGGGGATGCCGCTCAAGTCCACCGGGATGATGGCCTTGGTCCTCGGGGTTATGGCCCTCTCCACAGCCCCGTAGTCCATCTCCGGGCAGTCCTTCTGCACATCCGCGAACACAAGCGTGGCGCCCACGTGCTCCACCACCGACGCGCTTGCCGTATAGGTGTAAGCCGGCACTATCACCTCGTCGCCTTCCCCTATGCCCAACAGGCGCAGGGCCGTCTCGCCGCACGCCGTCTGGCTGTTCAGGCACACCGCCTTGTCCGTGCCCACGAACTCGGCCACTTCCTTCTCCAGCCTCTTGGTGCGCGGTCCCGTGGTTATCCACCCGGACAGTATCGCGTCGCGCGCCTCCGCCGCCTCCTCCTCCGTCATGTCAGGCGGAGAGAAGGGCACATTACGTCTTTTCAGATCTGTACTCATTTGTCTATGGTTTTTATGTCAGTTATTCTGGGGGTCTTGGCAAAAACAGTCAAAACAGTAAAAGTCGTTTTTACCCTTTCCGCCGGGGGCCGCCCGCCACGTCCTTGATCACCTGGACGTACTTCCGCGTCCCGGCCTCGCGCGTCAGGCGCTCCATCACAAACCTGCGGCCGTTGGCGCCCAGCCGCCTGCACAGCTCCCTGTCGTTGTAGAGCCTGAGGATGGCGTCCGCGAACGCCGCCCTGTCACCCGCCCTGGTGAAGATGCCGCAATTGTTGCCCTCCACGATGTCCTTCAGCCCGTTCTCGTCAAAGTTAGCCAGCACCGGGCGGCTCGCGCTCATTATGCTCCACGTCTTGCTCGGCACCGAGGCGGAGCCCGTACCCGGCTTCGATATCACCAGCGACACGTCGCCCAGCGAGAACACATGGCTGATGTCCCCGTAAGGCTGGAACGGCAGCAGACGCACATTGTCCAGCCCCCTCTCGGCCACCATGCGCTTCACCTCGTCCAGATAGGCCCCGTTGCCCACCAGCACAAAACGTATGTCAGGGAGCGCGCCACGGAACTCCTCCGCCACGTCCAGCAGCATGTCCATGTTCTGCGAGAGCCCTATGTTGCCGCAGTACGTCACGTAGAACTTCGAGCGGTCTAGCCCGTACCTGTCGAACAGCTTGTTCCCGCCGCGCGGAATGTCCACCACAGCGTTCTCGTCCACCCAGTTGTAGATGACCGTTATCTTCTCCTCGGGCACCCCCTTCGCCATGATGTTGCGCTTGAAGTCCTCGCTGATCACTATTATCCTGTCCGCGTGCTTGTAGGTGAAGTCCTCTATCACGCGCCCCGCCTTCCACAGCAGCCCCCCTTTCCTCGCCAGCCCGTTGTTCACCAGCGAGTCCGGGAATATGTCCTGGAGGTTATAGACAAAGGGGATGCCGCGGAACATCTTGATGAACGAGCCAAGCATTCCCTGTATGGGAGGAGTGGAAGCCAAGTACACACAATCCACGTCCTTCTCCCTTAGGCCGTAGTACAGCTGCCTCACCCAACAGAGAGCATACCTCAGAGCGCGCAACACAGGATTCTTGCCCTCCCTGTACATTGCGAAACGAAGGACTGCCAGTTTCCCACCGTACATCATCTCTACTCTGTGCTCCGGCTTGCAATACTCTCTGCGCACATCTTCAGACACACCTCTTGTTGGCACAGGTGTGTACACGACAACCGAGAAACCCTCCTTGAGGAACGCTTCATCCCGGTTGTCGCGCAAGTAAGAGCTCGCGGCTTTCTCCGGGTAATAATATGATGTAAGCTGTAAGATTTTCATTTACTCTGCTTTGCGTAGGAAACGTGCAGGATTCCCTACCCAAATCTCTCGGTTGGGGACATCCTTGGTCAGCACGCTGCCCATACCAACCACACTAAATTCACCTATTGACTTATATTCGAGCACCGTGGCGTTGAGACCGACGTTAGAACCCAGACCCATTTTGATGTAGGCTCCGACTACCGCCTGTGACGCTATGTGAGAAAACTGCCCGGTTGTAGTGTTGTGGCCAACCGTAGCTCCGGTCATAATCAGTGTGTTGAGGGATATATG
>CAVHCL010000045.1:0-3206 GCA_963634425.1 Bacteroidaceae bacterium | reverse complement strand
GAACGCTTGTGAACGAAACTGCAATTGCTTCAAGGCGGTATGACCATCGGAAAGAATAGGCTAATAAAAATTGCTCAAGTTATTTTTTGAACATTACTAACCCAAAAAGGGTGGCAAAAAAAGTATCTTAGGATACTTTGGAAAGTAACCTACAGGGCAGTGCCGTGTTCAACGTCACTAATAAAACGCAGCCGGCACCGTCTGCAAGTGGGCAAGTAGCGGTGTCGGCTGGAAGTACTCTTTTATTCTGTTTTATTCTGTGGGCAAGTGAAACCTGTATGAACGCTCGAACACTTCCCTGACGGTGTTTATCTCGAGGAACGAAGTGCCTCCGCCGGAACCGAAGTTGCCGCTCAGGTGTGCCACTTTGTCGTCCATGCTGAGGTAACCCTTTTGCCGCAACATACGCAGGGCGGCGAGGTACTGCTCCTTTGCGCCTATCTGCTCGTGCTGCGCCACGGCAATCACCCCATAGCTAAGTGCGAGCCAACGCTGCGTCTTCTCCTTGTAGCAGATGGCCAGCACTGGGTTGGGACCGCGGAATGCGGCCATGTTGCGTGCGGTGTAGCCTGTCATGCTGTCGGTGATGATGCCCTTCACGCCCAGACGCTCGGTAGACTCTATGGCACTGTGCGAGAGGAACTCGGCAATGTCGCACCCCTCGCTCAGCGGAATGTCGAACTCGTTCTCCGCAATGCGGTCATTTTCGGCCTGCTCGGCTATTGCCGCCATGGTCTTTACGGCTTCCACCGGATATTTGCCCGATGCGGTTTCGCCGCTGAGCATAAGCGCGTCGGTGCGGGAGTATATGGCGTTGGCTATGTCGGTGACTTCGGCGCGTGTGGGGCGCGGGTTGCTTATCATGGTGTGCAGCATCTGCGTGGCCACAATCACTGGCTTCTTGGCGAGCATGCACTTGCGTATTATGCTTCGCTGTATGCCAGGTATGCGTTCTATGGGCACCTCAATGCCAAGGTCGCCGCGCGCCACCATGATGCCATACGAAGCCTCTATTATCTCGTCAATGTTGTCAACGCCCTCTTGGTTCTCTATCTTCGATATGATCTTGATGTCGCTGCCGTACTCGTCCAGGATGTCCTGCACGGCCTTCACGTCGGCTGCGCTGCGCACAAACGAGTGGGCTATGAAGTCTATGTCCTCGTCGATGGCCAGTTTGATGTTGCGCTTGTCCTTCTCGGTGAGTGCCGGCAAGTCTATGTGCACACCCGGCACGTTGACGCTCTTGTGTGCGCCAAGCATTCCGTCGTTTGTGGCCTGCACTGTCACGGCAGGTCCGTCTATGCCAATCACCTTCATTGCCAACGCTCCGTCGTCGAAGAGTATGTCGTCGCCTATGTGTATGTCGTTGGCGAAGTTCTCGTACGAGAGGTTGATGGTGTCGTGCTCGGTGTCCATGTCTGGACGGCCGAATATCTTGACGATGTCGCCGGTCTTGTATTCTATGGGAGCGTCGCATCCCGTAGTCCTCACCTCTGGGCCCTTGGTGTCGATGAGTATGCCTATGTGGTGCGACACTTTGCGCGTGTTCCTTATTATCGCCTTGATGCCTTCGGGTGTGGCGTGGGCAGTGTTCATGCGCACAACGTTCATTCCCGCGTCAAACAGTTGGCGGATGAATTCGGAGCTGCACTTTCTGTCGCTGATGGATGCTACAATCTTGGTCTGTTTCATTGTTCGTTGTCTTACCGTTTTGTGTATTTTGCCTTTGTCTATGATTGAGCCGTCATAAAAGACACGACGGTCTCAATGTGGATACTTTGCAAAGGTACGTCTTTTTTGTCATACGGCAAAAGAAAGGGAAATCCAAAAGTGTGAGGTTTCGCTTTGTGTCTCGGATTCGGCGTTTTTGGGGAGGTGTGTGTCCGTCCGCATTCTTGCGGACTACCATTCCTTCAGGTTGCATTCCCTTTCAATCCTGTCTTCCGTCTTGTCGTCGAGTTGGTGAAAAAAGTCCATTCCTGTCGTCTCTTCCACTTCATCTACGGAACGGACATAGAAATCCATATTGTGGTGTCCTTTTTGATTCGCATAGATGAAGCCAATCGCTTTTGTCGTTTCGGATGTCTGGCCAACCCGCAGCACGACCTTGAAAAATGCGTCAGGCACAGCCACCTCGTTTTCGCCCACGGTATTGTAATCGTTTGAATAAAAGACAGGTCCTGCAACGATGTAGATTTTGCCGTATTTGTTTGCCCACTCTCTGCACGCTTCCTCCAGATACTTCCAATCGCGTTGGTTAAGATTTCCGTTTTGCGGACAAATGTTTGTCATGAGAAACGCGTCTTCCTGCGCCCTGTACGACCATTTGTTGTCACCGGCGGGACACATATGGCCGCGTTGGTATCCACATTCGCTCTCGCGTATGTCCGTGGGGACGGCTCTGGGCAACGGCACGTCGGTGTCTTCGATGAAAGAGTGATTTTTCCTTGCGTGCCCGCCGTCGGTGTGGTCAGATGTCAGCACCCATCCCACCCAGTTGGGTGTCCGTGTCTCCCGGTTGTAGGAAGTCTTGTAGGAAAACCGTTCCAGGAGCTGCGAGGGGACTCCTTGCCTTACGATTTCGGGTGTCTCATATCCGCTGTCGTCAACATTGCTGACGGCAGTGTCCTGCGGACTGACGGGCGGTGTCCACGAACGTATGTGGTTCCAACCCCATGTGGCAGCGGCAATCGCTGCCAACAGCAATATGTTCTTCAATTTGTTCATTGCCGCGGATTATCCTGTCTGGCTTTCTCCATTACGTTGTGTCATTGCACCGTATCCTTTTTGCTGTTCTTGTGCCGCCGTTCCTGCAAATCGCGTATCGCGGAAGGCAGTTTTTTGCTTTCCACACGGCGTATGGTGGCTATCATGTTGCGTCTGTCGGTCCTTTCGCTAATGGTGCGTTTGGCTGCCGTACTGCCGTCTTTGTTGAGCAAGGTAATAGACCACGTGATATCGTACACCACAGAGAAGAAAGCATCAAAAGAACGTTTTATTCTAATCCGTCCCCCCTTGGTTTTTACTACCCCCCCCCTGTGACTTCCAGAACCACAGATATATGGAGTTTTTTATATTGGTGAGCATACTTCTGACAATATGAAATTAACAGTCACAGTGCTTCATACATTGCGCATTGCGCAAATGATACGCTTCCGTTGTGCAAAGGTACATTTTTTTGAACAATTATCAAATGGGATACGCAG